>CAZAUB010000036.1:0-11607 GCA_964488195.1 uncultured Methylobacter sp.
CAGATGTCAATAGGTCTTATAGGTCGTAAATGTGGTATGACCAGAGTTTTTTGTGAAGATGGTTCGTCAGTACCCGTTACTGTACTCCAGATTGACTCAAACAGAGTTACTCAGGTTAAAGGTATTGAAGTTGATGGATATCGTTCGATTCAAGTAGCGGCGGGCGATAAAAAATCTTCTAGAGTCAACAAAGCAATGGCGGGTCATTACGCAGCAGCTAATGTGACAGCTGGACGCGGCCTTTGGGAGTTTAGGCTCGAAGAGGGTGAAGGTGAAGGTTTATCTACGGGCTCTCAATTATCTTTAGATATTTTTACTGCGGGTCAAGTTGTTGATGTCCAGGGTAAAAGTATTGGTAAAGGCTTTGCTGGTGGCATAAAGCGGCACAATTTCAGCATGCAAGATGCTACGCATGGTAACTCGCGCTCACACAGGGTTTTGGGTTCCATCGGTATGTGTCAAACACCTGGCCGTGTATTTAAAGGCAAGAAAATGGAGGGTCATATGGGGGCTGAAAAAGTTACAGTTCAGAATCTGACCATTCATTCAATTGACGTGGCAAGAAATTTAATTCTAGTAAAAGGCGCGGTGCCTGGTGCTAAAGGCGGTGATGTAGTCATTACACCCGCTATGAAAATGCGAAATAAAGGTTAAGCTATGAGTTTGCAAATACCTGCTTTAAACGAACAAGACTCTTCTGGAAGCGTAGCAGTGGCTGAGGCTATTTTTGGGCAGTCATTTAATGAAACTTTAGTTCACCAATTAGTTGTCAGACATTTGGCTGGGGCTCGTGCCGGAACTAAAGCACAGAAGACCCGCTCTGATGTGAGTGGTGGTGGTGCAAAACCATGGAGACAAAAAGGGACGGGCCGTGCAAGATCGGGTACAACCCGCAGTCCGATCTGGAGGACAGGTGGCGTTGCTTTTGCTGCAAGACCTAGAAATTACGAACAAAAGCTGAATAAGAAAATGTTTCGGGTTGGTGTTCGGTCAATTTTGTCTGAGTTGCTTAGGCAGGATCGGTTGGTGGTTAGTAATGATATTTTGCCTACCAGCCCTAAAACCAAAGAGTTAAATGCAAGAATAAAAAATATTGATGCAAAGCGCATTCTGATTGTTGTTGAGAGTGTGGATGCGAATTTAGCTTTGGCATCAAGGAACATACCTTATGTAGAAGTGATTGAGGCGATTAATTTAAGCCCGGTACTATTGGTCTCAGCCGATAAAGTTATTGCTACACCGGGTGCGTTGAAGCAAATAGAGGAGCGCTTGGCGTGAGTTTAAATAAATACCACTTAGCAGGTGTGCTACAAGCTCCGATAGTATCTGAAAAGAGCACTATTGCTGCAGAAAAAAATAATCGATTTGTTTTTAAAGTGCAAAAACAGGCAACTAAAAAGCAAGTTAAAAGCGCAGTGGAGTTGATGTTTAAAGTTGAAGTTGATTCAGTTCAGGTTTTAAACGTTAAAGGCAAACAGAAAAGATTTGGCGGCTCATTGGGGCAGCGATCTGATTGGAAAAAAGCTTATGTAAAACTTAAGCCCGGTCATGATATAGATTTCGCCGCTGCTTAATAATTTAAGTTTTAAAAGATCAATAGGAAACGGTAGAAAGCATGGCTATTGTAAAGTCTAAACCGACGTCACCGGGTTCACGGTTTGTTGTACGGATCAAAAATGATGATTTGCATAAAGGCAAGCCATATGCACCTTTGCTGAGTAAGAATAGCAAAACTGGCGGGCGTAATAATAATGGGCGTATAACAACACGTCATATAGGTGGTGGTCATAAACAACACTATCGGATCATTGATTTTAAGAGAAATAAAATTGATATTCCTGCTGTTGTTGAGCGTCTGGAATATGATCCAAACAGAACTGCGAATATTGCTTTGATTTTATTTAAAGATGGTGAGCGCAAATACATCATCGCGCCAAAAGGGCTTGAAGTTGGGCAGGAGATTCTTTCTTCTGAAACAACTGCTGTTAAGCCGGGAAACTGTATGCCGTTGAGGAATATACCGATGGGTACTACGGTTCATTGCGTAGAATTGAAGCCAGGTAAGGGGGCTCAAGTTGCTCGTAGTGCTGGTACATCTGTGCAATTGGTGGCCAAAGACGGTGCTCATGCTACCCTTAGATTACGGTCTGGTGAAATGCGTAAGGTTATGGCTGATTGTCGCGCCGTAATTGGTGAGGTTTCAAATTCAGAGCATAACTTGATATCTCTTGGAAAAGCCGGGGCATCAAGATGGCGGGGTGTTCGCCCTACTGTTCGAGGTGTTGTAATGAATCCGGTTGATCATCCGCATGGTGGTGGTGAAGGTCGTACATCTGGTGGTAGACATCCTGTATCTCCCTGGGGCATGCCGACTAAAGGCTATAAAACCAGGAATAACAAGCGTACTGATAATATGATTATCAGACGTCGTAAGCTTAAATAGAGAGGAATTAGCGTGCCGCGTTCAATTAAAAAAGGTCCTTTTATTGATCATCATCTTCTAAAAAAAGTTGAAGATGCTGTAAGTAGCAATAATCGGAAACCGATTAAAACATGGTCAAGAAGATCAATGATTATTCCTGACATGCTGGGTTTGACTATTGCAATCCATAATGGACGCCTACACATACCAGTTCTGATTTCTGAGAATATGGTCGGGCATAAATTAGGTGAGTTTTCGCCAACTCGCACATATAAAGGCCACGTGGCTGATAAGAAATCTAGATAGGTTGTGTTATGGAAGTTTCAGCAAAATTAAAAAATGCTCCACTATCTGCGCAAAAAGCGCGGTTAGTAGGCGATCAAATTCGTGGTCTGCCCGTTGAAAAAGCGTTGAACCTATTGAAGTTTAGTTCAAAAAAAGCTGCCGCGATTATCAAAAAGATTCTTGAATCGGCTATCGCTAATGCGGAGCATAATGAAAGCGCAGATATAGACGAATTAAAAGTGTCAACCGTTTATGTGAATGAAGGGGCGACCATGAAAAGATTCAAGGCAAGAGCTAAAGGACGTGCAAATCATATCCTTAAAAGAACCTGCCATATTACAGTTAAAGTCGCAGAATACGAGTAGGGGCAGAAAATGGGTCAAAAGGTACATCCAACAGGTATACGCCTAGGAATTGTAAAAGATTGGAATTCAAGATGGTATGCGAATAGTCAGGATTATTCTGTATTTTTGCACCAAGATTTGACAGTCAGGGACTACATTAGGAAAAAATTAGCTCATGCTTCTGTAAGTCGTATTCAGATTAACCGTCCCCCTAATAATGCACATATTACAATACATACCGCAAGGCCAGGTATTGTCATAGGTAAAAAGGGCGAAGATATCGAAGCATTGAGACAAGCAGTGTCGAAGATAATGGGAATTCCTGTTCAGCTTAATGTTGAAGAGATTAGAAAGCCTGAATTAGACGCTCAGTTGGTAGCTGAAGGTGTTGCTCAGCAACTCGAAAAAAGAATTATGTATCGTCGGGCAATGAAGCGCGCTGTAACTAATACAATGCGACTAGGTGCCGAAGGTATAAAGATCAATGTTGGCGGCCGATTAAACGGTGCCGAAATTGCCCGAAGTGAATGGTATAGAGAGGGTCGGGTTCCTTTGCATACATTAAGGGCTGACATCGATTACGCAACGGCTGAAGCGCATACTACTTATGGAATTATCGGCATTAAGGTGTGGATATTCAAAGGAGAAGTATTCGATATGGATGCGCATATTGCATCTATTAATTCAGAATCTAAAAAATAGTTGAAGGGATAGAGAACAATGCTTCAACCTAAAAGAACCAAGTTCCGTAAACAACATAAAGGCAGAAATAACGGTACTGCCGTACGTGGCTCATCAGTAAGTTTTGGTGATTTTGGCCTTAAGTCAGTCGAGCGCGGTAGACTTACTGCCCGTCAAATTGAATCAGCCCGAAGAACGATTACACGGCACGTCAAGCGTGGCGGTAAACTCTGGATTAGAATCTTCCCAGACAAACCAATTACCAAAAAACCCTTAGAAGTTCGTATGGGAAAAGGGAAAGGTAGTGTAGAATATTGGGTTGCTCAGGTTAAACCGGGAACTATGTTGTATGAAATACAGGGTGTTTCTGAAGAGTTGGCTCGTGAAGCATTCGCTTTAGGTGCTGCTAAGTTACCTTTAAAAACACTTTTTACTGCTCGGACAATAATGTAATGAAAGCAAGTGAATTACGCCAAAAAACTAAAGACGAATTAGGGTCTATGTTGCTCGAATTGTCGCGTGAACAATTTAATCTTAAAATGCAAAAAGGAACGGGGCAGCTGTCTAAACCGGATCAAGTAAAAAAGGTTAGACGTGATGCGGCACGTATCCATACCATATTAAACGAAATGGCGAGCGCATAAAATGAGTGAAAATGTAACTAAGTTGCGGACGATCACTGGTCGGGTTGTTAGTAATAAAATGGACAAAACCATTACAGTTTTGGTTGAGCGAGTTGTAAAGCACCCTGTTTACGGTAAATACATTAAGCGTTCAACTAAAATGATGGCTCATGATGAACAAAATGTTTGCCATGAAGGTGACGTAGTTTCCATTACATCATGCAGACCACTATCTAAGAATAAAACCTTCAGGTTGGTTCAGGTCTTAGAAAGTGCCAACAAATAGCATCAGCTATCTATAAACAGAGTGTAGGAATAAATCATGATTCAGATGCAAACTAACCTTGACGTCGCCGATAATAGCGGTGCAAAAAGGGTCATGTGTATCAAAGTATTGGGTGGGTCTCATAGACGCTATGCAGGCATTGGTGACATCATCAAAGTCAGTATTAAAGATGCTATACCTCGCGGAAGAGTAAAAAAAGGCGAAGTTTATAACGCATTGGTTGTAAGGACTCGCAAAGGTGTTCGTAGGCCGGATGGTTCTGTTATACGCTTTGATGGCAATGCCGCAGTAATTCTAAATAACAATTTACAGCCACTTGGTACACGCATTTTTGGCCCTGTAACACGTGAGCTTAGAGGCGAGAGATTCATGAAAATCATCTCGTTAGCTCCTGAAGTTTTATAAGGTAGGGTTTAAAAATGCAAAGAATTAAACAAGGCGATGAAGTTATCGTTCGTACCGGAAAAGATAAAGGTAAGAGTGGTAGAGTTAGCAAGGTTTTAAAGGATAATAAGGTTTTGGTTGAAGGGATTAATCAGGTTAAAAAGAATCAAAAACCAAACCCAAATGCTGGGGTTTCAGGCGGAATTATTGTCAAAGATATGCCAATTAATATTTCCAATATAGGATTATATAATCCTGAGACCAAAAAAGCGGATCGTGTCGGCTTTAAGTTTCTAGAAGATGGAAAAAAAGTCAGATATTTTAAGTCAACAAATGAAGTTGTTGATGTATAGGTGTAGATAAAAATCATGGCTAGACTAGAAACCGTATATAAAGAAAAAATCCTTCCAGCGTTAGTAGAGCAGTTTGCTTATAATTCTGTAATGCAGGCCCCACGGATAACCAAAATAACCCTCAATATGGGTGTTGGTGGTGCCGTTGCTGATAAAAAGGTCTTACAATCTGCAGTTAGCGACATGGAAAAAATTTCCGGACAAAAACCAATCGTTACGCTGGCAAGAAAATCAATCGCGGGTTTCAAAATTCGTGATGATATGCCCATAGGCTGCAAAGTAACCCTGCGTAGCGATAGGATGTATGAATTTTTAGATCGCTTAATAAGTATTTCTATTCCTCGAATTCGTGATTTTAGAGGATTGAGCCCTAAAAGCTTCGATGGGCGTGGTAATTATTCCATGGGTGTTAAAGAGCAAATCATTTTCCCTGAAATTGATTATGACAAAATTGACACACTGCGCGGTATGGATATAACTATTACAACAACAGCTCAAACTAACGAAGAAGGTTTGGCTTTGTTAAAGCTTTTTAATTTTCCATTTAAGAACTAAAGGGCGCATTAAAATGGCTAAAAAATCAATGATTGCGCGTGAAGATAAGCGTAAAAAATTAGTACAAAAATATGATGTTAAACGTAAATCTTTGAAAGAAATTATCAGAGATCCAAATGCTACATTTGAAGATAAAGAAACTGCTCATTTACAACTTCAAAAACTACCGAGAGACTCTAGTGCATCGAGAGTTCGTAACCGTTGCAACCTAACCGGACGTCCGCACGGTTATTACCGTAAGTTTGGGCTTAGTCGAAATAAGCTAAGAGAAGCAACAATGCGTGGCGACGTGCCAGGCTTGGTAAAGGCAAGTTGGTAAGATCTTTTAGATCAAGTTTGGAGAGATTATAAGATGAGTATGACAGACCCAGTTGCAGATATGCTGACCCGAATTAGAAATGGTCAATCTGCTGGTAAAAAAATCGTAAAGCAGCCTTCGTCAAAATTGAAAGTGTCTATTGCCAAGGTTTTAAAAGAAGAAGGTTTTATTGCAGGCTATTCTATGGAAACAATCGGTAGTCATACAGAAATGACTATCGAATTGAAGTACTATAAGGGAGCTCCTGTAATTGAAAATATTAAAAGAATTAGTAAACCTGGTTTACGGATTTATAAATCTAAGGATGAATTGCCAAAAGTTCTTGGCGGGCTAGGGATTGCTATCGTATCAACATCAAATGGTGTTATGACCGATAGAGCTGCTCGTTCAATGGGACATGGCGGTGAAGTCATTTGTACTGTTTGTTAAAGTGTAGGTCAGGTTATGTCAAGAATTGCTAAGGCTCCAGTAATTATCCCAGGTGGTGTGGATATTAAGCTAGAGGGTAATAATGTGATCGTAAAAGGAAGCAATGGTCAATTATCTTATGATATTAATTCAGCTGTAAGTCTGGGTATTACGGATAACGTAATCCAAGTTCAGTGGGATAAAGATGATAAAAAAGCGACTGCTCAAGCTGGTACGGCTAGAGCAATTGTAAGTAACATGATTGTTGGTGTCACCGCAGGATTCGAAAAGAAATTGACTCTGATTGGTGTAGGCTATAGAGCTCAGGCTAAAGGGAATATTCTTAATCTAGCTCTTGGTTTTTCCCATCCGGTTGATTTTGAAGTCCCTGCTGGAGTTTCTGTTGAAACACCAAGTCAAACAGAAATAGTTATCAAAGGAAGTGACAAGCAGTTAGTTGGTGAAGTTGCTGCAAAAATTAGAGCCTATCGTCCGCCAGAGCCCTATAAAGGTAAAGGTGTTAGATATGCTGAAGAGCATGTTGCAAGAAAAGAAGCTAAGAAGAAGTAAGGTAGCGTAATGGATAAGAAACAATCTCGTATGAAGCGCGCATTAAAATTGCGCAGCAAAATTAAGAAGTTAAGCACAACACGTTTGTCAATTCACAAAACTGCGCAACATATTTACGCTCAGGTTATAAGTGCTGATGGAACGACAACTTTAGCAAGTGCTTCAACTACTCAGGCTGATATTAAATCGACTTTAAAAAATACTGGAAATATAAGCGCTGCTGCTGAAGTGGGAAAATTTATTGCCCAAAAAGCAATTGCTGCAGGGGTTTCCGAAGTTGCTTTTGATCGTTCAGGATTTAAATATCATGGTCGCGTTAAGGCATTGGCTGATGCGGCACGTGAAGCCGGTTTGAAATTTTAGGGGAATAAGATGTCTACAGCACCTTCACAGGTTAGTGCAGATGGTTTGCAAGAAAAATTAGTTAATGTAAGGCGCGTTGCAAAAGTTGTAAAAGGCGGTAGGGTTTTTGGTTTCACAGCACTAACAGTGGTTGGCGATGGTGAAGGCAGAGTTGGATACGGTGTCAGTAAGGCCCGCGAAGTACCTATTGCAATACAAAAGTCTTTGGAGCAGGCGCGTAAAAATATGCGCAAAGTTTCTTTAAAAGGCGACACATTGCAGTACGCTATTATGAACACAACTGGTGCGGCTAAAGTTTATATGCAGCCTGCTTCTGAAGGTACAGGCATCATTGCTGGTGGAGCAATGAGAGCTGTATTTGAAGTAGTTGGTGTGCATAATGTATTAGCTAAATGCATCGGAACCAGTAATCCTATTAATGTTGTTAGAGCAACTATTAATGGCCTTACAGGAATGCATAGCGCTAATCAAATAGCTGCAAAACGCGGCTTATCAGTTGAACAGATTATTGGGTAGTAGTAATGGCCGACAATAAAATAAGTGTTACGATGACAAAAAGCAGATTTGGGCGTTTACCGCGTCACCAAGCCTGTTTAAAAGGTTTGGGATTACGCAAGATCAACCAGACGGTTGTGGTACTCAATACACCTGAAAACCGAGGTATGATAAATAAAGTATCGTACATGCTAAAATTCGAGGAAGTGTAATGTTTTTAAATACCATCCGTTCAAGCGAAGGGGCTCGAAAAAAATCTAAACGTGTAGGTCGAGGTATTGGCTGTACGCTTGGTAAAACTTGTGGAAGAGGTCATAAGGGGCAAAAGGCTCGTAGTGGTGGCTTTCATAAGGTTGGTTTTGAGGGTGGACAGATGCCCTTGCAACGTCGATTACCTAAGGTTGGATTTACTTCACTAATGAGTAAGTATTCAGCAGAGGTTAGATTGCACGAGCTGAATGGATTAAATGCTGGAGTTATAGATCTTAAGATTTTGATTGATGCCAATATTGTTCCTGCTTTTACAAAAAAAGCAAAAATAATCAAGTCTGGTGAATTAACTAAGGCTGTGACTATTAAAGGTATAAAAGTAACTGGTGGAGCCAAAGAATCTATTGAAGCTGCTGGCGGCAAAGTAGAGGCGTAAGTGAGTATTTCAAGAGCTCAGGTATCTGGTAAGGTCGGTGGTTTTTCAGAGCTTAAAGCAAGATTGCTTTTTGTTTTGGGTGCTTTTTTTGTCTACAGAGTTGGCGCCCATATTCCTGTTCCTGGAATAGATCCCAAGGCGCTTGCAGTTATGTTTGAACAACAAAGCGGATCAATCCTGGATATGTTCAACATGTTCTCGGGTGGAGCTTTGATGCGCTTAAGCCTGTTTGCTCTGGGTATAATGCCTTACATCTCGGCGTCAATTATTATGCAGTTGATGACTGTTGTCGTTCCGGCAATGGAACAGCTAAAAAAAGAAGGTGAGTCGGGTCGGCGTAAAATTTCACAGTACACTCGATTTGGCACTGTCGTTTTAGCGACTTTTCAAGCGATTGGAATCTCTCTGGCATTACAGAATCAAACTGCTGGTGGACTTTCGGTGGTCTTGCATCCAGGTATCGGTTTTATCGTTATTACAACCGTTACCTTGGTTACGGGCACTGTATTCTTGATGTGGTTGGGTGAGCAGGTTACCGAGCGCGGAATTGGTAATGGCATCTCGCTTATCATATTTGCAGGTATTGTTTCTGGTTTACCAAAAGCAATTGGCGGCACTTTAGAATTGGCAAGAACCGGTGAAATGAATGGAGCATTTATTATTTTATTGTTTCTGCTGTCAATTTCGGTTACCGCGTTGGTGGTTTTTGTTGAGCGGGGGCAGAGAAGAATCCTTATCAATTATCCAAAAAGACAGCAAGGCCGTAAGATGTATGCTGGGCAAAGCAGTTTCTTGCCTCTAAAGCTTAATATGGCAGGTGTTATACCGCCAATCTTTGCATCGAGTATAATATTGTTTCCAGCGACTATCGCAGGATGGTTTGGAAATAGCGATGGCTTTACTTGGCTGCAGGACGTAGCTACCATGTTGTCTCCTGGGCAGCCGGTTTATGTTATGTTTTATGCGACGGCTATTATTTTCTTTTGTTTCTTTTATACAGCTTTGGTGTTTAATTCAAAGGAAACGGCTGAAAATTTAAAGAAATCAGGTGCTTTTTTGCCTGGAATAAGACCTGGTCTTCAAACAAGTTCTTACATTGATAAAGTGATGACTCGATTAACGTTAATCGGTGCATTCTATATTACACTTGTATGTTTATTACCTGAGTTTTTGATTGTTTACTGGAATGTGCCGTTTTATTTTGGTGGAACATCCTTATTGATTATTGTTGTGGTTGTAATGGATTTCATTTCGCAGATGCAAACTCATCTTATGTCCCAGCAATATGATGGCTTGATGAAAAAAGCCAATCTAAAAAAATAAATTATTGCACAAGAGCAATCTAGGAGTTAGTGGTGAAAGTTCGTGCCTCTGTTAAAAAAATTTGTAGAAAATGCAAAGTTGTAAAAAGAAATGGTGTTGTTAGAGTTATCTGTGAAGACGGAAAACATAAGCAACGTCAAGGATAATAACTGTTGCGCCTTAATTAATGCAATGCTATAATTCGGCGCTTAACTTTAGAGCACTACCAAGGGGAGTATCTAGATGGCACGTATTGCCGGGATAAATATACCAGATCATAAACATGCGGTGATTGCTTTAACTGCAATTTATGGTGTTGGTCGTCAAACTGCAAGTGAAATCTGCGTTGAAGTGGGTATAACTCCTTCGATAAAAATAAAAGAACTGACTGAAGAGCAATTAGAAGCTATTCGTAATGTGGTTTCTAAGATGACAGTGGAAGGTGATCTGCGTCGTGAAGTTTCTATGAATATCAAGCGTTTGATGGATCTGGGTTGCTATCGCGGAATAAGACATCGTAGAGGATTGCCTTTAAGAGGGCAGAGAACGAGAACTAATGCTCGTACTCGAAAAGGCCCGCGTAAGGCAATTAGAAAATAAGATATTCCTTTAAGAGGTTGAAGTAAATGGCGAGTCAAAATCGTTCTAGAAAACGTATAAAAAAAGAAGTTGCTGACGGCATAGTGCATGTTCATGCTTCTTTTAATAACACAATTATAACTATCACAGATAGAAAAGGTAATGCCCTTTCTTGGGCAACATCAGGAGGATCTGGCTTTCGTGGATCCAGAAAAAGCACACCATTTGCTGCGCAGGTTGCTGCTGAAAAGGCTGGTTCTGTCGCCTTGGAATTTGGCATGAAAAATCTTGATGTTATGATTAAGGGTCCCGGCCCTGGACGCGAATCTGCAGTGCGTTCTCTGAATAATTTGGGATTCAAAATAAATAATATTGTTGATGTGACGCCAATTCCACATAATGGTTGCCGTCCGCCGAAAAAACGCCGCGTATAAAAAATCTGGAGTAGTTTGTTATGGCAAGATATCTTGGGCCTACCTGTAAATTAAGTCGAAGAGAAGGCACTGATCTGTTTTTAAAAAGCAGAGGAAAGTCTTTAGAAAATAAGTGTAAGTTGGATCAGCGCCCTGGTCAGCATGGTACCAAGCGCGCAAGAAGTTCCGATTATGCTATTCAGTTGAGAGCCAAGCAGCGCTTGCGCAGAATATATGGCATTCTAGAAAAGCAATTTAGGAATTATTACAAATCGGCGGATTTAAAAAAGGGCGCGACAGGTCAAAACTTGTTGAACCTTCTGGAATCAAGGCTAGATAACGTCGTCTATCGTATGGGCTTTGCTTCAACTCGGGCAGAAGCCCGTCAGTTGGTTAGCCATAAGTCTATCCAAGTTAATAATGCCTTGATCAACGTTCCTTCTTATCAGGTTTCTCCGGGTGATGTTCTTACCATTAGAGAGAAAGCAAAAAAGCAACAAAGAATTGTTGATGCCTTGACTGTAACTGAGCAGTATGGCTTTCCTTCCTGGGTTGAAGTTAATTCCAAAGCAATGACAG
>CAZAUB010000037.1:0-11439 GCA_964488195.1 uncultured Methylobacter sp.
GCTTGTTCACGATCATGAAACCCTCATCTTCAAACAAGATGCCCTGTTGCAACGCAGCTTGTAAGCCATGAGGAACATACAATTCTTCGCTACGTTCAGCCACCCTGACCGGCGGAATTCTGACTATATCGCCTGTAACCAGACGGTATTTAACATCGACGCGACCTTTATTGACCCTCACTTCACCTTTACGAACGATTCGGTAAATTCGGCTCTTAGGTACGCCTTTCAAACGGGCAATTAAAAAATTATCCAAGCGCTGATCACTATTTTCTTCGGTAATTTCGACCAGCTGGACTTGAGGTGTTACGCTTTTTTCTGCACTATTCATAGTGTAAATAATACCAGTATCTCGTTATGATTGATTCTTTAAATTGATGTATGGCGATAAGATTGCTATATTAAGCAAGTTTTTAATATAAAAAACATACTTTTGCTCTGCGGTTTTCGCTAACAAAACTGCCTTGGAGCACTATCGATGATGATTAACACAGCGTTTGATGACCACGCTGACTCATCATTGTAAGATTTTCGGGTTCATCGTTCGACCCTAGACGAACGATTAATAACTCCTGTTTAAGACGGAATTTACAACCAAGACTGAAAAAAGAATATTTATTTGCTTAGACTCTGTCCGTGCAACTATCCACGGTCTTCACCTAAGTGAAGGCCGGGATACCAAATACAACACGCAGAAACGGAACATTAAGGCCGTATAAACTAAGTTATGTAGAAGCGGATTTAGAATCCTCTTCTACGCAAACACGATGACCAAAACCAGTCTGTTCAGTAAAATCTGACCATGGAGCAGGAAACAACAAGGAATATTGAATGAAAAGAATGCTTATCAATGCTACGCAGGCAGAAGAACTGCGAGTCGCTTTGGTAGACGGTCAAAAACTGTATGATTTTGACATAGAAGTACCTTCGAAAGAACAAAAAAAGTCCAACATTTACAAAGGGATAATAACCCACGTAGAGCCCAGTTTAGAAGCAGCTTTTGTAAATTACGGCGCTGAAAAACACGGCTTTTTACCTTTCAAAGAAATCTCTCCGCTCTACCGTAATCTGCAAGATGGCGTCGAAAACGACGGTCGTCGGCCAGCCATCAAAGACCTGATTAAAGAAGGTCAGGAAATCGTTGTTCAGATTGAAAAAGAAGAACGCGGCAATAAAGGCGCAGCTTTAACCACCTATATCAGTCTGGCCGGCACCTATCTGGTGTTGATGCCCAACAACCCCAAAGCAGGCGGCATTTCGCGGCGCATAGAGGGCGAAACCCGTAGCGACCTGCGTGAAGTGATGGAGGTGCTTGAGATTCCTGAAAGCATGGGACTCATTGTTAGAACGGCCGGTTGCGGCAAAAACGCCGAAGAACTGCAATGGGACTTAAATTATTTGCTGCAACTTTGGGAAGCCATAGAGCGCTCTGCCGATGAACATTCAGCGCCGTTTTTGGTCTTTCAGGAAAGCAACGTCATCATCAGAGCCTTGCGCGACCATTTGCGCGGCAATATTGACGAAATTTTGATCGACAATGAAGATTCCTTCATACTGGTACAAAACTTCTTAAAGCAAGTCATGCCGCACTTTTTGCCCAAGGCAAAACTGTATCAAGATGCTGTCCCCTTGTTTAACCGTTACCAGATTGAATCCCAAATTGAAGTAGCTTACGGCCGCGAAGTGTCCTTGCCGTCCGGCGGATCACTGGTTATCGACCATACCGAAGCGCTGACCTCAATCGACATCAACTCTGCACGCGCCACCAAAGGCAGCGACATTGAAGAAACTGCGTTAAATACCAACATGGAAGCGGCCGATGAAATTGCCCGCCAACTGAGACTGCGCGACTTGGGCGGCCTGTTTGTTATCGACTTCATCGACATGATGTCCAATAAGAACCAGAAAACTGTTGAAAATCACCTGCGCGATGCTCTTAAAATTGACCGCGCCCGCATCCAGACCAGCCGCATCTCGCGTTTTGGCCTGCTGGAAATGTCCAGGCAAAGAATGCGCCCTTCGTTAGGTGACTCAACTCAACTGCCGTGTCCGCGTTGCAAAGGTCAAGGCACGATTCGCAACGTAGAATCCGTCGCACTTTCTGTACTGCGTATTCTTGAAGAAGAAGCGATGAAGAAAGGTACGGAAAAAGTGATTGCCCACTTGCCGATTGAGTGCGCGACTTTTCTGTTAAATGAGAAACGCAGCGCCATTGAGCAAATCGAAAACAGGCTGAAAGTCGGCATTGTGATCCTGCCCAGCAAGCATTTGGAAACACCGGCTTATGACATTGAACGCATCAAGGAAAAAGAGCTCGGCGACAGCAAAGCCAGCTATTTACAGATAAAAGCGGAAGACATCAGCATCCCTGAGTTTGCCCAGCAAGTAAAACCGAGCACTGCAAAAGCGGCAGCAGTCAAGGAATTCCTGCATGATTCGCCTGCACCGGCGCAAAACAAAAATGAATCAGCCAGTCTGATTCAACGCTTCTGGCATAAACTGGTAGGCCCCAGTGCAGAACCTAAAGCAAAGGCAAAGACTCCGACAATACAAACCGCAGAAAGAACCAAGCCTGTGGCTGACGAGAGTCAAGCAAACAGAAGCCGGGGCAACAGACAAGGCCAGGGCCAAAGTCAGGAAAGAGGACGTGGTCGTGGCCGTGGTCGTGGACAAGGGCGTGATCAAAATCCAAAGCCAGAGCAAGTTCAAGCGTCTGAACAAGGACTGGCACCCAAACCAAAACCGGAACAAAATCAGGATTCACCCCGTCCAAACCGCCCCCCGCGTGGTCAAGGCAGAAACGTAAAGCGCAATCTCGATCCGGCGAACTTGCCTATCGCAAAAACCGAACAAGTTAGAAGTGTAGCTGCTGATGTTGCCGAGGTTGTTTCAACTGCACCGGAACTTGATTCTCCTACGACCGGTGACCAGCCCAAAAGAAACAATGCCAGAAGAGGGCCGAATCGTAGAAGACCGCGTAATCCCAACTACAAAAGACCCGAAACAGATGGCGATTCAAATGCCACGCATGACGCGTCCAGCGTAAGCAACGGCGAGCCATGTCCGGCGGGGCCCCGTTCTTATGACAATGACTTTGCAGAAAGAGCAGAAAGAACCGAGCGCCCGGAGCCTCAAGCTAATGTCTCCAGCCAGGTTAACACCGGAAATCAGCAGTCAGAAGCCCCTAAACCGGCGGCTGCCGCTGAACCGGCACCGGCACCCAAACCGGTTGAAGCGGTAAGACAAGAAACGGAATAATGATCGGGGCGTTTGATTTGCCCACCTCACCCAAAAAGGTACGCGCTACGTACCTTACTTAACTTGAATCAACCTACGGCGCAATACGGCTACCGCCTATTGCGCCGTGTATAGATTACGCATTAATGAGTTATAACTAACGCGTCGGGGATGTCGGACTGGTCCTATAGTTTTTTAAGCAATTTTTCATAAACGTTATGAGAACCAATCCAAAACCAAACGATTTCATTGTCTTGTATGATTCCTACCGCCCTGTAATCCAAATTTATTCTTACCGAATAAACCGGCTTACTTGAGTGAACACGTTTAAATTGTAGACTGGGATGATAAGGGTCTCTTTTAAACTGTTGATATGCTTCTTTTGCCTGGACTTTAATCGTATTAGGCAAGAGAACAAACAACGCCCTGAATTTTTCAGTTGTTCGTGAAATCACAACTCATCCAAATCCATAACTTGAGTTTTGCCTTGTTTATATTCGTTTAAAGCCTCATCCGCCAATTCGGCTAATGAATCTTCCGTTTCAGAAAAAAGTGCATCCCATTTTTTTTCCGCTAATAATTCATCAATAATCCATCTTGCCAACATGTTTTGTTGTAATTCAGGCAACATTGATGCTTCTGAAAAGGCTTTTTCAAGTAGTCGAGTCATAAGCTTTACTATTCCAAAAATCTAAAAATCAAAACGATAGGTACTCATAGCGTACCCTACTAGGCTAGGTGTTTTGCCAAGCGCACGGATAAGTCTCAGGGTTGATTCAATTAGCCGCCGGTCACGCGGTATACCAAGGCTTGAAGAATCTTTCGAAGATGCGAGATCAGCGACAAAGTCACAAGAATCATTGATGATTTCGTGAACCTCATTCCAAGTAATATTGAGCGGAGCGAAAACATCCTTTTCAGAGAGCCTTGCGTCTATATGCGCGACAGTCTTGTGGCGTGCGGTTACTAGCGGAGCTGCTCGCTCTGCCAGCACTAAATAGCGTGTTACGAGAACCTGTAAGATAGCTGGATCGATAGTTCCGCGTACGGCAAACAGGTATGTGGAGATGGAAGATGAGTCAGGTCGCTTATCGAAGAGGTGGGCGATATAGACAAAGAACGACGTATAGTGCGCGTGATAAGATGCGTGGAAGAAGTCGCTATGGTCGCTCATGATTCCGACCAACGTGGGCTTAGCTTCACTCGCTTGAGCCCACCAAACCTCGTAGTGAGTTTTCGCTGCTATCGCAGATTGAATAAGGTCGCTAAGGATTTTGTCGGGCTTCATGTCAATAGTTTAACGTGATATATGCGACATCAATTGTCTTATGAAAAACCTAACTTGCCGTATATTTCTCATAAATCCATCTTCTAATTGTTTTATTGAACCGAGTATAAAACAACAGGGCATGGCGTACAAACAAATACGCCCTTAAACCATTCATGGTTCGACAAGGCTCTCCTGAGCGTAGCCGAAGGGCTCACCACGAACGGCTTTAAGTGTGCCTTTATTAAAATAACGTTCAATTCAACCTAGCCCTTCTTCCTTCAACGCTTTTTGCACTGCGGGACGTGCAGAAATTTTAGCGACATAGTCCACCAACACCGGCCAGCGGGAAATGTCAAAATCGACATAAGCGCCCCAGCCCAGGGTGACAAACAAATAGGCATCGGCCACGGTAAAATGCTCGCCTAGCAAAAATGCCCGGTTCGAAAGCTGCTCTACAACAGTTTCCAGACGCGAAGTCAGTGCAGCAATCGCCATTTGCTTGGCGGCTTCATGTGTAGCAGGATTAAACAACGGCGCAAATCCTCCTTTGTGAATCTCGGTCGCAATGAAATTTAGCCATTGTTGCAACTGATAATACTCAAACGTACCCGCCACCGGGACTAACTTTTTATCCTGCGCCAGATTGGCAAGATACTGAACAATAGCGGTGGCTTCAGTCAGCTTATTGCCGTCGTCAAGGATCAGCACCGGCACGTAACCGTTTGGATTTATCAACAGGAAATCCTCACCGGTTTCGGTGCGCTTAACTTTCAAATCGACTTTAACCAGCTCAATCGGCAGCTTTGCTTCACAGGCGATGATATGGGGCGCTAACGAACAGGCACCTGGATAATAATAAAGTTTCATGGTTTATTCCTCTGGGTTGTATTAATAATCAATCCTAAATTTCACCTAAATCTTGGCAAACGTCAACAAAACTTACAGAGACCGTGCCGTGCGCGCCAGAGAAGGGAGTTAAGGTTAAGCGTCTTTTTCAACTCTAAACTACGAGAAAGGCGCGCGGTGCGCCCTACTCGACTGAGACAACTTCAGTCGTGAATGACACTCACATTCTCGCCATCCACCTTCTTTAAAAAAGGCGCAACAGCAAGCGAGGCCACGAACATAACGGCAATAACCTGAAACAGGTTATTAAAGGTCATCACTTCCGCTTCCCGCAACGCCAGCCCGGTGATTTGTTTTAACGCGGCCAAATCAGGATCGGGTACATTCATTTGTTCCATCGACGCAGTTAATCCTTCCAGCATTTCCTGCGCCTGATAACGGGTTGCGGTAACCGATTCTCGCAGCGTCGCATAATGCGCTTTGGTTAAATAAATCATTTGGGTATTGGCAACCGCAAGGCCGATCGCGCCGCCCAGATTACGCATCAGGTTATAAAGTCCGCTGGCGTTTTTAATTTCTTCGACCGGTAACCGGCCTAAGGTCAGGGTGTTGATCGGCAGAAAACACAGCATTAAGGCTGTGCCTCGAATAGCCTGCGGACAGAAGAATTCCCAATAACCGGATTCGGCGGTTAAACTGCCATTCATCCATGAACCCAACGCAAACAGACTAAACCCCAGGCCTAACATCCAGCGCAAATCCATTTTTTTCTCCAATGGCCCGGCTATAAACGCCGAGAGCAATTGGAACATTCCAACGACCATTAGGTAGTAGCCGATTTGCAGGCTGTTAAGGCCTTTAACGCTGGACAGATAGATAGGCGTTAAATAAATAATGGTATAAAGTCCCACACCCAGCACAAAACTGTAACCGCAGCCTATCGCAAAATTGATATGGCGAAATGCGTAAAGATCGATAATCGGGTGCGGATTTTTTAGCTCCCAGAACAGCATGGCAATGCCGCTGACGATCGCAACAATCGTCAAGGCAACAATCAGAGGATCTTCAAACCACTGCTTGCGTACGCCCTCTTCCAGTACGAACTGCATACAGCCTAAGAACACAGCAATCAGGGCGATGCCGACAAAATCGATTTTCTGTAACAGCGCCCAGTCAGGCCGATCAATATCAAGATACCGCCACACCATCACGCAGACAATTATGCCGGGGATGATGTTGATCAAAAACAGCAATTCCCAGTTGTAGGTTTCGGTAAGAAAACCGCCAAGCACCGGGCCGATAGTCGGTGCCATGGTCACAATCAAACCGAGTACGATGGACATGGTCGGTTGCAAACGCGGTGGAAATAAAATGAAGATCACGGTAAAGGTCATCGGGATCATCGCGCCGCCAAGAAAGCCCTGCAAACAGCGGAACACGATCATCGACGGCAGATTCCAGGCGAGTGCGCAAAGCAGGCTGGCTAAGGTGAATCCCCCGGCGGAGATAACATATAAATAGCGGGTCGAGAAAACCCGACCCAGCCAACCGGACAACGGAATAACGATGACTTCGGCAATCAGGTAAGAGGTCTGCACCCAGGCAATTTCATCCTTCGTAGCGGACAGCCCGGCCTGTATTTTCTGCAAGGAACTGGCGACAATCTGGATGTCCAGCACCGCCATAAACACGCCAACCGCCATGCTGAAAAAGCCGATCCACTGGCCTAAGGTCAGCGGCGTTTCCATGGGCTGATTATCGGGCTGCGCCACCGGCTTAATGCACTTTTACTTTGACGGAAACCGATAAGCCCGGCCTCAATAACTGAATATGCTCAGCCGAATCGAAGACTATTTTTAACGGTACGCGGCGCACAATTTTGGTGAAGTTGCCGGTGGCGTTTTCCTCCGGCAGAATGCTGAATTCGGAACCACTGGCCGGTGAAAAACTGTCTACTTTGCCGGTCAATTCAAGGTCGGGATAGGCGTCCACTTTAATCGCAACAGACTGGCCTAAACGCATGTATTGCAACTGGGTTTCCTTGAAATTCGCCTCCACCCAGATGTTGCTGTTTTGCACCAGAGAAGCCAACGCAACGCCGGGGCGAACCAATTGCCCGAGTTGCACGCCGCGATTGCCGATGATGCCGTCTACCGGCGCTTTGATCTGGGTATGTTCCAGATCGATTTTCGCCAAGGTTAATTGCGCCTGGGCATTTTCCAGACGCGCTTCGGTTTCGGTGATTTCAATATCGAGTGTGGCTAATTGATTGTATTCGGCGTTTGATGCCGCTTGGGAACCTCTTAATTCAGCCGCTGCCTGTTTGGACTCCGATTGAACTTTATCCAGGGATTGCCTGGCCGCCGATCCCCGATCAATCAGGTTATTAAAGCGCTGCAAATCTTTTTGGATTTGCTCCCGTCTGGCTTGCACCGCCGCTATATTGGCACCGGCAGTTTCGATATGATCCCGCTGGGAGATTTTCATCGCCCGCAGCCGCGCAATATGCGCTATTTCCGCGCTGACATCGGCTGCCGCCTGCATGACTTTGGCCTGATAATCCCTATCATCAATCGTTACCAGAACGTCTCCTTGCTTGACGGCCTGATTGTCATTGACGGCTATCTGCGTCACATAACCCTGCACTCGGGGGCTGATCAACACGATATTGCTGTGTAAATAGGCATCGTCGGTAGTTTCATAATGCTGACGATCCAGCAGCCAATAGCCGATTCCTGCGACCAAAAGAGCGACTATCAATAAAATCATTAAAGCAGAACGAAAGCGGGGCATAATCGACCTTGATAAACTAAACGGTTTAGTTTAGTCTAGCGTATCAGCAGATATTACGCAAAAATAAAAAAATGCCCTCAGAACCCATAGACCCCAAGCGCCTAGCCATTCTTAATGGCGCAACCCGTATGTTTCTGGCACACGGCTACCGTAACGTAAGCATGGAAAAAATCGCTCAGGCGGCACCGGTTTCCAAGGCGACGCTATACAACCATTTCGACAGCAAAAACGCCCTGCTGGCAGCGGTCATTTCCGAGCTTTGCGAATCTTTATTGCAAACCATGACCCAGGCCACTATCGAATCGGATGATGTTGAAAACAATCTGACCCAAATCGCGACATCCGCAGTGGATTTAATTTATGCCGAAGATGCCCTAGCCATTTACCGGCTGGTGGTAGCAGAAAGCCCTGATTTCCCTGAACTTGGTCAATTGTTCTATGCCAGCGGCCCGCAAGCTGCACTAACCCAGCTGGAAGATTATTTTCGGCGATTGAATGCCGGTGGCAGCTTTAACATTGCCGATCCGGTATTTGCGGCGGATGCGTTTTTCAGCATGCTGAAAGGTGATCTGCATGTGCGCTGCCTGTTAACGAAAACGCTACGGCCTTCCGCTGACGACAAAAAACATCTGGTCTCGCGGGTCATTGCTTTTTACATGCGGGGTATGCTCCATGCTGATTCATAAAAAAATATTAATCGGCCTATTGATGGTTTTTGTTGCCACAGAAACTTGGGCAGAAACGCTGGAAGACGCCTGGGACAGCGCCATTAATAACAACCACCAGATCAAGTCGGCAAAAGCCGACACCAGCGCCTCCGAACAGCAGTTGCAATCGGCGCAAGGCCAGCGATTGCCTGATCTTAACGTGAGCAGCGGTTACACCCAGTTTAGTGAAACACCGGCCGCAAAAACCCAAATAGCGGGCCAATCAGCTCAGTTTAGTACCGCTCAGGCCGGAAGCGTAAAAGCCCAGGCGATAGCTTCGGTACCGATTTTTACCAGCGGGCGCATCAGTCATAACATCGATGCCGCCGAAGCCTCTTTGCAAGCCGTTCAATCCAATGAAACCACTTCCGTATTAAATATCAAAATGCAGGTGGCGGAAGCCTATATCACCGTCTTGCGTATGGAAAGCGCCTTGCAGGTCGCACAAAGCCATGTCGATACGCTGGGGCTGCACATGAAGGATGTAAACAATCTGTTCGATCAAGGCATGGTCGCGCGCAATGACGTATTGGCGGCCAATGTCGAACTGGTCAATGCCCAACAGCTGGTCGTTCAGGCGAACAATCAACTGGACATTGGTCGGGCACGCTATAACCAGTTACTGGATCGAAATCTTGCCGATACCGTTAAACTGACTCATCAGTTCCCGGACACTCCACAAGGGACATTAAACGAGCTGAGCAGCACTGCGATAAAACAACGCCCGGAACTGGTCGCACTGGCGCAACAAATAGAGTCGCTAGGCCAACAGGCGCAAAGTGTAAAAGCAGGGCTATTGCCGCAGGTCGCCGTCAATGGCGGCTATCAATATCAGGAAAACCGCTATCAGGCCTTTCAAGGCCTGTGGATGGCCAATGTCGGCATGGAATGGAAGCTATTCGACGGCAGTTCCGGCCATCGTAGCGATGCGATTACCCGCCAAGCCATGTCCTTAAAAGAACAGCGTGACGACTTATCCAGCATGATCGGCTTGCAGGTACGCCAAGCCTGGCTGGATATTCAAGAGACGCAAAAACGCATCGCCGTGACTCAGCAAGCCATAGCGCAAGCCGATGAAAATTTGAAAGTCACTACCGACCGCTACCAGCAGGGCTTATCGACCAATACCGATGTGCTTAAAGCGGAAGATTTGCGCACCACAACCTATGGTAATTTCAACAATGCCACTTACGATGCTGCATTGGCTACGCTACACTTGCGACGTGCCGTGGGTGTTTTATAAAGCGCATCATTCATTCGCGATTGATGCGCTTCACTGCGTTCAGCACATCCTATGGATATGCCTTACAGGTTAAATGGCTGAACATCGCCCGGTTTGCGCAGCATTTTATTCACTTCGTCAAGATGCAGCTCCTCCCCGACAATCATGTCTCTTGCATATTCCTCCAGCAGCACTGAAATACCCTCAGAAGCTTTCAGCAGTTCAAAATAGGCGGCTATCGCTGTTTTCTCGTGCTCCATGCTTTCTCTTAGAATGTCGCCAATATCATGCTTGGCAGTTTCCAATAAAGGGCCGATCTTAAGCGACGGATGCCCTCCCAACAAGGTCACCAGCTCACCCGCTTTATGCGCATGAGCAAGACTCTCGTCAGCATTGCCCTTAAGCCAGGAAACAATTGGAATTCGGTTATAGCCATAAACCATAAGCGAATAATGCGTGTAGCGAACAACCCCCGCCAATTCAAGCTCCATAATTTTGTTAAGAATTTCTACAGCCCGTTGCTTTTCTTGATCGTTCATGTCGATTCTCCATTTGTTTAAAAAATACGCCACCTAACATTAAAATATTCATCAAAATCCTGATAACGATGTACGGCACCACATCAGTCTTTAATGGAGTTCGAGTATAAACAATTCCGTTTTGGATAGATAACTAATCATGCAAAATCTGCAATGCTACTTATAACGAACGCTTCCAGGATGCCGGTATAAATTTGCGCAAACCCAATCTAACGATATGCCCCATCCCGGTTTTTCAGTTATAATTCTCAACTTTTTATTGCCCAAGAGCATTAAACCGTGTCCAGCATAAACAACGACTTATCGACTTTTCAGGGACTCATCCTGGCCTTACAGGAATACTGGTCAGCTCAGGGCTGCATTTTATTGCAACCGTTGGATCAGGAAGTTGGCGCGGGGACATTTCATCCCGCCACATTTTTACGCGCCATAGGCCCTGAGCCTTGGAACGCGGCTTATGTGCAGCCGTCGCGCCGACCGACCGACGGCCGCTTTGGCGAGAACCCCAACCGCCTGCAACATTACTACCAATATCAGGTGGTTTTAAAACCGTCACCGGACAATATTCAGGAACTGTATCTGGGTTCGTTACGCCATTTAGGCCTGGATTTGCTCGAACATGATGTGCGCTTTGTCGAAGACAATTGGGAATCGCCCACCTTGGGCGCATGGGGATTGGGCTGGGAAGTCTGGCTAAACGGCATGGAAGTGACCCAGTTCACCTATTTCCAGCAGGTCGGCGGGCTCGACTGCAAGCCGATCACCGGCGAGATCACCTACGGCATCGAGCGACTCGCCATGTACCTGCAGCGCGGGGAGAACGTC
>CAZAUB010000038.1:0-11284 GCA_964488195.1 uncultured Methylobacter sp.
GCAATCTCGGGGATTAAACCGGCCGTATAGATCAGGGTATCGGATAAGACTTGCCAAGTGTAGCGGTTGAGCGCATCGCTACCAGTTAGAAATGCCCGCAGGTCGTCGGGTTGGTGTGACACGCCTTTGATTTGGAATTTCTCGCTGGGGCGGTATTCGCCGTTTTGAAGATCAATTGATTCCTTGATTTTATGGTCGGCACCCGGTTGCAGGCGATAAAAACCGCCCTGGCCCTTTCTGCCGGTCAGGCCTTTTGCAATCATGTTTTGCAACAGCGGCGGGACGGCGGCAATGGCGTTTAAACGGTCATTTGGCGGCAAGGTTTGTTTGAAACTTTCCAGAACGTGAGGCATTAGATCAAGGCCGACCAGATCCAGCAAACCGAATACGCCGGTTTTCGGGATGCCGAACAAGGTCATGGCGGCGTCGCACTGTTCCACGGTCAGGTTCAGGGCAATGGCTTCAAGCAAGGCCGTTTGTATCCAGAAAGTGCCGATGCGGTTGGCGATAAATCCTGGCGTGTCGTTGCACAGCACACAGCCTTTGCCCAGCTTGACATCGGCAAAGGCGCTGATGGTGTTTAGCAATCCCGCGTCTAATTCGGGCGGCGCGACCAGTTCCAATAGCCGCATGTAACGCGGCGGATTGAAAAAATGCGTAATCATAAAACGCCGCTTGAAGTTGTTCGGCTGATTGCGGGTCAACACGCTCAACGGCAGGGTTGAGGTATTCGAGGAAATCAGCGTGTCCGGACGGCAGACGGCGGCGAGTTGTTGATACAGCGCCTGCTTGATCACCGGGTCTTCGATTACCGCTTCAATCACCCAGTCGGCCTGCGCCAGTTTGCCCAAATCGTCTTCAATATTACCGGCAGTGAGCAGACGTGCGTTTTTCGGGTGCATGAACGGTTGCGGTTCGGCTTTCAACAATTTGGCAATAGCGCCTTCCGCTATCGTGTTACGGTTGTCACCCTGTTTGGGAATCACGTCCAGCAAATCGACCGGAATGCCGGCATTGGCGATATGTGCGGCGATGCTTGCACCCATCACCCCGGCACCGATTACGGCAACTTTTTCAATGTTCATGACACGGCCTCCAAAATGGTCGCAATACCCTGGCCGCCGCCGATGCATTGCGTGGACAGCGCGAATTGTTTGTTTTCACGTTTTAGCAGGCTTGCAGCTTTGCCGGTGATGCGAGCGCCGGTTGCGCCCAAAGGATGACCTAGAGCGATTGCGCCGCCGTCGATATTCAGCTTTTCCGGGGCAATGGGTAAATCCTTCAATACGGCTAGAGACTGAGCGGCAAAGGCTTCGTTCAGTTCGACGATGTCGATGTCAGGAAGTGTCAAACCGGCCCGGCGCAAGGCTTTTTGTGTTGCGGCGACCGGGCCGATACCCATGATTTCCGGCAGACAGGCGGACACGGCGATGGACTTAATGCGCGCCAGTTTGGCTAGGCCGTGCGCATCGGCGTAAGCCTCGCTGCACACCAGCACCGCCGCCGCGCCATCGGTCAACGGCGAGGACGTAGCTGCCGTGACGCTGCCGTTTGCCAAAAAGGCAGGATTGAGTGCCGCTAAGCCTTCGATTGTGGATTCCGGACGCAAACAACCGTCCCGCTCGATGCGTTCGCCGCTACGGGTGATGATCGGGATAATCTCATCAGAAAACAGCCCGTGTTGCTGGGCTGTGTAAGCTTTTCGCTGACTGGTTAGCGCGAAGGCTTCCTGGTCGATGCGAGGAATATGGTATTTCAGCGCCAGATTTTCCGCCGTTTCGCCCATGCCGATATAAGCTTGCGGGTAGTTTTTGTACAGATCAGGATGGGGCAGGGTATTGAAGCCGCCCATCGGCACCCGGCTCATCGATTCGACGCCGGCGCAGATAAACGCGTCCCCGGCATTCATCTGAATTGCCCCGGCGGCGATGTGTATGGCCTGCATCGATGAGCCGCAGAAGCGGTTGACGGTGACCCCGGCTATGCTGACCGGAAGCTGTGCCAGATGCACCACCAGCCGCGCCACATTCAGGCCTTGTTCGCCTTCCGGGAAGGCGCAGCCCAGAATCAGGTCTTCGATGTCGTTCGGGTCGATGCCGGTTTCATGAACCAGCGCCTTGACCACTTGCGCGGCCAAATCGTCCGGCCTGACGCCGACCAATGCGCCCTTGTACGCCGGTGTAAACGGCGATCTTGCGTAGCCTGCGATAACGACGTTTTTCATGATGTTGTCTCCTGGGTTGGCAAAGGTTGCGGCGTTTTGTGCGGGGTACTCAAGTCGCGTCGATACTGATTTAAAAAACCGTCAATGACCGACCAAGCATCGCCGAGATTCTCCATTAAAATACCGTGCCGCTCGGCTTTTATGGGGTGTAGGTGTTTGTGCGTTGCGCCCAGTTTTTCATAAACGGTTTTCGCGCTTTGGGGGGAGACCACCGGATCCCGGTCCGCATAGAGCAACAACGAAGGCGTTTCTATGTCGGGCAGTAGCGCCTCCATGTGCTGGATGAGTCGGCGCAGTTCGTACAGGGCCCGCACCGGTGTGTTGCGGTAGTTGATGTCGGGATGTTCGGGGGTATTTTCGATGAAGGGTTTGACGCCTTCAAGCGATGAGACCCAATGTACCAAAGCGTTGGCGTTATGCAGTAAAGGCACCAGCATGAAGGCGGGATTGACGAATTTTATCGGCACCGACACCGCGACCAGGCCGATAATTTCAGCATGATTTTCCGCCGCCAGTTTAAGCGCCAGCGCACCGCCGGTTGAAAAGCCGATTACAAACAGTTTGGGACAATGCACTTTAAGGATATTGAAACCCCTTTGTACGCCTGCAAACCATTGCTCATAAGTCACATCGCGCAACGCATAAGGCGAGGTACCGTGGCCTTTAAGTCGTATGCCCAGCACGGTAAAGCCTTGCTTAGCCAGATAATGGCCGTAATCCCTCAATTCGGCAGGGCTGGCCAGCAGGCCGTGTATCAATAAAATGCCGAAACCGTTGGGTTTTTCCGGTTGGATAAAAAAGGGCGCGGGGTCGGCAATGGCCGATTCCTGTTGTTTGATGTCGCCGTTACGCGGGGTGCTATAGCTTTGCTGCTCAAAGGCCAAGTCCAGCTGTTCATCCTCAAAATGCCAGGCCGCCAATTGATAGGTGCTGATGGTGTGATATTCAAGATTTGCCGCTAATAAGGTGTCGCGCAGCACAGATAATGGCGCGACTTCATTGTTATAGACGGCGATGGGATTTTCCAGGCGGATGCGGTCAAAATCATGGTCTTCGCAGAGTTTGGGTAAAAAGCGATAGCACTCGCCCTGCTCTGTAATCAGTTCCGCGTCCTTGGCGAAGCAAATAAACTGATCGAAACGGGTGCTGACGCCATGGATCAGATCGCCGTAATCGTCGGGATTCAAAAGGCTACAGTGCAAATGAATATCGGTGTTCTTTTGCAGGTTTTTAATGGCGATGTACAGCACCGTGTAAAACCGGCTTTTTGCGATATGCCGCCGTTTGGCGCCGATGAAACTCATGATCAGGGTGGAGGCCAGATGGCTTAGGTTTACCGTGACATTGGCGTAAATTTTCTCCATGTATTGATTGCGAGAGCATTCGGCATTTTTGATGAAATAATGGCCCAACAGCCGTTCCTTCCAATTTCTGGGTTGGGTATTCAGCTTGAACACATCGTCCAAGTCTTGTATGCCCGGTGCGACTTTATCCATCACCCAATGGGTGCGCCAGTCCCAAACACAACAGGGATTGACCGGGCTGCCCATACGAATATCCATGTCCGTGTTCTTGAGCATGATGTTGCCTTCGATCAACAATTCCTCTGATTGACGCAGGCTCAATCCGTCCGAAAAAAGTTCAACGCTTTTGAACAGCAGGTTTTCCGAGGAACGAATCGGGTAAAAGGTAATGTTGGCCGGCACGATCAACGTCGGTTTCAGCGCTGTTGCGATCAGCTCATTCAGACTGTCGAATTGGAGCAGCGCCTGCCAGTGTTGCAGACGTTTCAGGTCATTTTCTTTAAAAGCATGGCGAATCGCCGCTCTCAAGGCTTCCACGCCTTGACCCAAAACTGCGGGGCCGGTGTGGTGTTTGCGGCGGTTGCCGGTGATGCGCGAATAGATACTGTATTCGCCTTTCTTGTCGATGACGCGGCGATCCTTGACCATGCCGCCTTCCGGGAAAATGATGACTTTCCGTCCGCGCAATATTTGTCCTGCCAGCATCGCGAACAGGCGGTCATGGTCGTGCGGGAAGACGCCGACTTTTTTAAGGTATCTCGACAGCACGGTATCCTCATTAAAGAACTCGCCGGAAGCGATCGCGCAGCTGTATGCCCCTGTTTTCTCATAAATAAGGAACTGTGGAATAAAGGTTTCGAAGCGGGAGAAATGATTGAACAGAAAAATGTCGCCTTGCAGCACTTGCGTGTCGGCATACAGTTCGAGCTTTACGCTAAGCATATTTTTGACGGCGCTGAACAGTTTTACCGAGCGGTTATACAGCCCGGTATCAATATCGGGCCAGTCTTCCGGATAAGTCGTTTGTTTCATGGCAGCCTTCTATTTTCAAGGATCAAAATCTTGCAGCAAAGGAGAGTAATTTTTTTTACTGTGATGATCCCTACTGCTTATCCTTTAGTCGAAAGTCCGGCGGCTACCTTACATTTAGTTTTACAATTTAAATGAAATTAAAATCGGGTGTTAATGTTAGGGGCATTTACTCGTCAGTCCCGAGATAATTGTTGCCAGTCGAAATTGTATTCAATTACAATTAAAGCATGGCACTATTCCGCAACTTAACATTTCAGCGCATACTGAGTTTGACCTTTTTATGCACTGCGCTGCTTTCACAGACACAGATACTTTATGCCTGTGAGCTGATGGATGGCAAACCGAAACTGGTTTGCTGTTGCGGTGAGTCCATGTCTGATGGTTGCCCGATGAGTAAATCTTGCGCCATGCAGGAAAATACGGATAAAGGCCGTTGTTGTGAGGTAAGTCAGGATTCATTAACGGATGATGTAGTGATGACGCACAGCTCCTCAACCGTTGATTTCCTGACCTTGTTGCTGGACGGGCCACAGCCTCCACCGATTATTGACTATCAGGAATTGTTGCCCACTTCTCCGCAGGCCAATCTCCGACTTGCAATCCCTCCGCATGAACCGCTTCTACTGAGTAGCGGCAAACAAACGTATCTGCTCACCCGTCGTCTTCGGCTATAAACCGGATTCTCTCTTTGCAATCATCTATTCACCGGCGAATTTAGGCTGGTGTGTGTCTGATGTAACACTCCCAATGTAACACGTAGTTCCTTTTTATACCTGTCAGACCACCGGTTTGTATGGCGGCGAAGGACATTATCTGCGTGGAGAGTCGGCTTACATCTGAATTGCTTTATTCTTAAGAGACTCTCATGAAATCCAACGATTATTTTGTACGTTTGATGTTACTGGTTTTGACCCTAAGCCAGACAACAAACTCACTTGCCACTGAAGCCATTTTTAATCGGGCCAGCGGTGCATTGTCATCAACGCAATTAGTATCCGCCGTACTGGCTGCAAACCCGCAGCTGGAAGTTGTCCAGGCAATATGGCAGGCAACGGCCAGCCGGATCGAGCAGGAGTCCGCCCTGGATGATCCCATGCTGGTACACAGTATGGCGCCGCAGACTATCGGCAATCAGCAGAACGGCTTTTCACAGAGCACTGAAATCTCACAGAAAATACCCTGGCCGGGAAAACTGCGCCTGCGTGGTGAAGCTGCGGGCTTTGAAGCGGATGCGGCTAATGAAAACATTGCAGCCTTGCGTCTGGTGCTGTCCTCTACAGCCAAATCTTTATTCGCAGACTGGTATTACATTCATCAGGCCATTGAGATTAACCGGATTAACCAGACCTTATTGACTGAATTCAGAGACATTGCCGTCACCCGTTATAGTACCGGCCTGGCCAGCAAACAGGATGCCTTACGTGCCGATGTGGAGATTGCATTGCTTGAGCATCAGGCTATTGTACTCGAACGCGAACGGCGGACGATTCTTGCCCGCCTCAATACGCTGCTGAATCGCCTACCCGACGAGTCCATTCCGCCTCCTTCGAAGCTGCCTGAGATCAGCTCTCTACCTGATGCAAAATCATTGCATAACAACGCCCTGCAATCACGTCCTGAACTTAAAGAGCTGGCGGCGCGCATTCAGGCATCCAAAACACAAACCGAACTGGCGAAAAAAGAATTCTATCCCGATTTAAATCTGTCAGCGGGCTATAACAGCTTTTGGGATAGAAGCGAACAGCGATTCATTCTGGGTGTTGGGATCAACCTCCCGCTGGATCAAAGCAAACGCCATGCCGCCGAAACAGAAGCGCGGGCCAGGATGAAACAGGCTGAGTGGAACAGTATCGATCAGATGGCTAAGATCAGGGAAGAGGTGCAGATCGCATACGAGCGAACCGACGAGAGCATTCATGTGTTCCAGTTGTATCAAAATAAACTGTTACCCCTGGCCGGTGAAACACTGGAAGCTGCAACAGCGGATTATCAGGCAGGCAGAGGTGATTTCCTGACGCTGATCAGCAGCGAGAAAAACCGCATGCAGACCCAGTTGCAAACTGAGCAGGCGCTGGCTGATACGCATCGATACCTTGCCGAGCTTGAACGCGCAGTGGGCAGCCTTGAAGAGGAGATGCAGCCATGAAACCAGCCAATAAAATCCGCTTATTTGTAGTTGTGATGAGCCTGATGGCTTTGTCCGGCATTGGACTTATTTTTTTCAGCAATAAGGGTGACAACCCCGTCAATAGTCAAAAAAATGCACCTGGACATCTGGCAGGACCATTCAACGTACAGGTAGAGATAGAACCTGAAAAACCCAGAATCGGCAATAACCAAATAACCCTTATTGTCCGTGACAAGGATAACCGGCCGGTCACCGATGCCGCCATTCAGGCGGTGGCAGAAATGCCGGCCATGGGTTCCATGGCGGCCATGCCCATACCCATCGAAATTGAAAGCGTGAAACCGGGGCTTTATCAGGGGCAATTCGAACTGCCGATGGATGGCGCCTGGCCGTTGACGTTGACGATAGACTCCGGCACGAAGGGGCAGGCGGGGCTCACTTTCGATATGGGCACCGGCCGGAAAGGCGTGTCTTTGACGTCAGCAACCCCTAGCGATATAGATATTGCGCCGCAACTTAACGCTAAAACTACATCAACATCACTACAACCTACAACATTCACGGTGGATGCTTACCGCCGCCAGCTTATCGGCGTCACCACCGGCAAGGTGATGGTTCGGAACATCATTAAAACGATCCACTCTGCTGCACAGATCACACTTGACGAAACCAGCCTTACCGACATCAGCCTCAAGTTTGACGGCTGGATTGGCCAGCTTAACGCCGATTATGTGGGCAAGCAGGTAACAAAAGGCCAACCGTTATTCACCGTTTACAGCCCGGATCTGGTCTCGACCCAGGATGAGTATCTTGACAGCGTGCGGCGTAGCCATACCGGTCTAGGCAGCCTTACAGCCGCAGCCTATCGTCGTTTGACCCTTTGGGGCATAGCTCCCGCCCAGATCCGGGCACTGGAACAACGCGGACAGGCGGCAGACTATCTTCCGATCCTGTCACCGGTCACCGGCACCGTCATCGAAAAACACATCGTGCCCGGTACGGCCTTCAAGGCGAGTTCACCGCTGTTGCGCATTGCTGATTTGTCTACGGTCTGGGTGGAAGGCCAGGTCTATGAGTCCGAACTGCCTTGGGTTAAGGTCGGCATGAACATCGAAGTCGTGCTGGAAGATATGCCGGATCGTACCTTTATTGGAAAAATCAGTTTCATAGAGCCAACCCTTGAAAGGGAGACACGCACGGCGCGCGTGCGCGTGGTTGTGCCCAATCCTGACGGTGTGTTACGTCCCGACAGGTATGCCCGGTTGAATCTGCAGATTGATCTGGGAGAACGACTGGTCGTACCGGAACAGGCTGTTATTTATGCAGGAAAAAGCCGTGTCGTTTTTCTGGATCTGGGTGACGGGCACTTGCAAGCCAAAAAAATCAGGACAGGGCTTAGAAACGATGATTTCATCGAGGTGCTTGACGGTTTGATGGTCGGTGATGTGATTGTTACCTCCGGTAACTTCCTGATTGCCTCGGAAAGCAAACTCAAATCGGGGATAGAGCAATGGTGAATGAACATAAAACTGTCAACGTCGGTCCTATTCAACGAGTGATTGCCTACTGCGCACGCAATGCGTTCGTTACCCTGCTATTGGTCGGAATCTGCACCTTTTGGGGCTACCGAGCCTTAATCAATACGCCGTTGGACGCCATCCCTGATCTGTCCGATGTGCAGGTCATTATCTACACTGACTGGCCCGGACGCAGTCCTGATCTGGTCGAGGATCAGATTACTTATCCACTCACCACCTCCCTGTTGGCGGCGCCCAAAGTCCAGTTTGTGCGCGGTCAAAGTTTTATGGGGCAGAGTTTTGTTTATGTCATTTTCGAAGAAGGCACCGACATCTACTGGGCGCGTTCGCGGGTGATTGAATATCTTAATTCAGCGGCGGCCAAATTACCCGAAGGCGTCCGGCCTACGCTGGGCCCTGATGCCACCGGCGTTGGCTGGGTCTTTGAATATGCGCTGGTCGATAAATCCGGCCATAATAACCTGGCGCAGCTTCGATCCTTGCAGGACTTCAAACTGCGTTATTGGCTGGAGTCGGTTGAAGGCGTGGCGGAAGTCGCCTCCATAGGCGGCTTTGAGAAGGAATATCAGGTCACCGTCGATCCCAATAAGTTGGCTGCCTACGGCATTTCTTTAAACCAGGTCGCACAGGCCATCCGCCGCTCCAATAATGATGTCGGCGGACGGGTGCTGGAGATTGCAGGTCATGAGCATTTTATCCGTGGGCGCGGTTATATCCACACAGTTGCCGACCTCGAACGCATCGCCCTGGGCGCAAGCAAGGCGGGTGTTCCTGTCACGGTCGGCAATGTGGCGAAAGTTAGTCTTGGCCCTGCATTGCAACAAGGACTGGTGGATCTGGACGGTGAAGGTGAAACGGTTGGCGGTATTGTCATCATGCGCTACGGCGAAGACGCACTCAATGTCATCGAACGGGTTAAACAACGTCTCGATGAGATTAAAAAGTCTTTGCCGCAAGGGGTTGAGATCGTCACTACATACGACCGCTCGGATTTGATCGAACGGGCGATAGCAACGCTTAAGGATACCTTGATTGAAGAGATGATCGTCGTCTCATTGGTCATCATGGCGTTTTTATTGCATTTTCGTTCCTCCCTGATCGCCATTCTGACCTTGCCCATAGCCATTTTGTTGGCTTTCATCCCCCTATCGGCACAACACATGACCGCCAATATCATGTCTCTGGGAGGTATTGCCGTCGCTATCGGCGCTATGGTCGATGCGGCTATCACAATAATCGAGAACATCCATAAACGACTGGAAAGCGAGGGTGACAACGCCAACCGCCGCGAAGTGATTATTCAGGCCATGCAGGAAGTGGGACCGAGCATATTCTTCGCCTTGCTGATTATTACTTTCTCCTTTTTGCCGGTATTTGCGCTGGAAGGCACAGAAGGTAGGCTTTTCAAACCATTGGCGTTCACCAAAACCTATTCCATGGGGTTTGCTGCCGTGTTGGCCATTACCTTGACCCCGGCGCTGGCGGTACTCTTGATTCGCGGCAGAATACGCAGCGATACCAGCCTGCTCAACCGGACGCTGGTTGCCTGGTATACGCCGGTAGTCCGGTTTGCGCTACGTTTTCGTGCTTGGGTGATCGGGATTTCGGTACTGTCTCTGCTGCTGACCATTCCTGTTTTCCAAAAGCTGGGCAATGAGTTCATGCCGCCGCTCAACGAAGGCAGTATTCTGTATATGCCCACAGCGCTGCCGGGTATGTCCGTTACCGAAGCGGGAAAAGTTATCCAGTCCATGGATAGACAGCTTAAGACCTTTCCGGAAGTGGAACGGGTGTTCGGCAAGATTGGCCGTTCCAGCAGCCCCACCGATTCGGCGCCCTTGTCGATGGTAGAAACCATCATTACCTTGAAACCGATGGATCAGTGGCGCAAGGGCATGAGCTGGGATGACCTGATTGCCGAAATGGACGAAAAAATGCGCTATCCCGGTATGCCCAATATCTGGTGGATGCCCATCCAGACCCGTACCGAGATGCTGGCAACCGGCATTCGTTCCAGTCTCGGCATTAAGGTTTTCGGCGATGACCTGGCAACGATTGAGACCGCCGCTGTGCGCATCGAACACGCACTTCAGGATGATGAACGCACCCGTCCCTTTACCCGCAGCGCCTTCACCGAACGCCTGACTGGCGGGAATTTTATCGATTTCAATATTGACAGGGACAAAATCGCCCGTTATGGATTAACCGTCGATGATGTGGAAGAGGTGCTCACGGCTGCCGTTGGCGGACTGACTGTTTCCCAGACTATCGAAGGACGGGAACGCTACGCCATCAACCTGCGCTATGCCCGTGAGTTTCGCGATGACCCTGAAGCCTTGAGCCGGGTATTGGTGCCGACACCCGGCGGTGCGCAAATCCCCATCAGCCAGCTGGCCGAGCTTAAATTTATTACCGGACCGCCTATGCTGCGCAATGAAGACGGTTTTATGGTTTCCTTTGTCCTGGTGGATGTCAAGGGCAAAGGCATCGCCGATTATGTCGATCTGGCGCGGCAGGTGGTCAATGAAAAGGCGGCTATCCCGCAAGGCGTCAGGGTGGAATGGGCCGGGCAGTTCAAATACTTTGAGCGGGCCAAGGCCAAACTCAAGGTGCTGGTGCCTTTAACCCTGGTGATAGTGTTCCTGATGCTGTACCTGAACCACGGCTCAATCGGCGAAGCCCTGATTATCCTGTTGACTATTCCGTTTTCACTCATCGGCGCCGTGTGGCTTTTGTATTTACTTGATTACAATATGAGCATCGCGGTTTGGGTTGGCATGATTGCGCTTGCCGGACTCGATGCCGAGATGGGCGTACTAATGATACTCTATATGGACTTGAGCTATCGACAGCGTAGCGCGGAAAACCGCTTGCAGTCCCGTCAGGATCTCACCGAGGCCATTGTTGAAGGCGCTGTACGCCGCATACGTCCAAAGCTGATGACCGGGATGACGATGTTGATAGGCCTGGCCCCTATCCTGTGGAATACAGGGACCGGCGCGGATGTGATGAAACGGATCGCCGCGCCGATGGTGGGTGGAATTATTTCGGCATTGCT
>CAZAUB010000039.1:0-8134 GCA_964488195.1 uncultured Methylobacter sp.
GCGCCTCCAGCACCCGCCGGTTGAATTTGCGCAAATCCACCCGCTTGCATAAATCGTACAGGCCGGAAAAAGGCCCGTTTTCTTCCCGCTCGATCAGCATTTCTTCAATGGCCGCTTCGCCGACGCCCTTCAGCGCGCCCAAGCCGTACACAATATGCCCTTCGTCGTTAACGGTGAATTTGTATTTTGAAATATTGATCGTGGGCGGGCGGACTTCCAGCTTCATCTGTTTGCATTCTTCGATCAGGATCACCACCTTGTCGGTGTTATCCATATCGGCCGATAACACCGCCGCCATGAACTCAGGTCTATAATGGGCTTTCAGCCAAGCGGTTTGATAGGCAACCAGCGCGTAAGCGGCCGAATGCGATTTGTTGAAACCGTAACCGGCAAATTTCTCCATCAAATCGAACACGTAAGTGGCGATTTTTTCATCAACCTGATTTTCTATCGCACCGGCGGTAAATTTATCCCGCTCTTTCGCCATTTCCTCCGGCTTTTTCTTACCCATCGCCCGACGCAGCATGTCCGCACCGCCCAGCGTATACAGCGCCATTTCACGGGCAATTTGCATCACCTGTTCCTGGTACAAAATAACGCCATTGGTGGGCTTTAAAATAGGCACCAGCAACGGATGTGCATACTCGGCTTTGGCCCCATGCTTGACATTGATGTAATCGTCCACCATGCCCGATTCCAGCGGCCCCGGACGGAACAGCGCCACCAACGCGATAATATCGTCAAAGCAATCGGGTTTCAGCTTTTTGATCAGCTCCTTCATGCCGCGCGATTCGAGCTGGAACACGGCGGTGGTCTGCGCGTTTTTTAGCAGTTCGTAGGATGCGGCATCATCGCGAGGAATGGTGGTTATATCGACCAGCGGCTTACCCAAAAGCTTGTGTTTGGCGTTAATGTCCTGCAACGCCCAATCGATAATGGTCAGCGTGCGCAGCCCCAGAAAGTCGAACTTGACCAGACCGACCGCTTCCACGTCATCCTTGTCGAACTGGGTGACCAGGTTATTGCCGTCCTGGTCGCAATACAACGGGGTGAAATCGGTCAGCTTGGTCGGTGAAATTACCACGCCACCGGCATGTTTGCCTGCGTTTCTGGCCGTGCCTTCCAGCGACAGCGCCATATCGATCAGCGCCTTGACTTCCTCCTCGGTGTCGTAAAGCTGTTTCAGTTCGGGGCTGTCGCTTAGCGCTTTAGTCAGCGTCATGCCGATTTCAAACGGAATCAGCTTGGCCAATCTATCGACAAAACCGTAGCCGAAACCCAGCACCCGGCCGACATCGCGAATAACCGCTTTCGCCGCCATCGAGCCGTAGGTGATGATCTGCGCCACATGATCCCGGCCGTAATGACGGGCGACATAATCGATCACCTCATCCCGGCGATCCATGCAGAAATCCACGTCAAAGTCGGGCATCGAAACCCGCTCTGGATTTAAAAACCGCTCAAACAGCAGATCGAATTCGATAGGGTCGAGATCGGTAATCTTAAGCGCATAAGCCACCAATGAGCCAGCACCCGAACCCCGCCCCGGCCCGACCGGAATCAAATTGTTTTTTGCCCACTGAATAAAGTCGGCAACAATCATAAAGTAACCGGGGAAACCCATCTGGGTGATCATTTTCAACTCGAAATCCAGGCGCTCATAGTAAACGCGCCGGTTTTCCTGATCCGTACCCTTGCCCACCGCCGGATAATGCTGCAAACGCTGTTCCAGACCCGCCAAAGACTCTGAAGCCATAAACTCGCCCAGGTTCATGCCTTCGGGTACCGGAAAATCCGGCAGGAAATTTTCGCCCAGCGTCAGTTTTAAATTGCAGCGTTTGGCAATTTCTACGGTGTTTTCTAAGGCCTCGGGTATATCGGCAAACAGCGCCTGCATTTCCTCGGCGCTACGCAAATATTGCTGCTCGGTGTAATCCTTGGGGCGGCGGTTATCATCCAGCACCCGGCCTTGATTGATGCAGACCCGCACTTCATGGGCGGCAAAATCCTGTTGACAAACAAAGCGCACATCATTGGTCGCAACCACCGGCAAACCGGTTGCCAAGGCCAACTCAACGGCGGCGGCGATATAACGCTCCTCTTCAGGTTTACCGACCCGCTGCAATTCCAGATAAAAACTTTGCTCGAACAATTCGCCCCAAAACTCTGCCAGCCGTTTGGCCGCCTCGTGATTTTCGGCTAACAGCGCTTTGCCTATACTCCCGCTCATCGCGCCGGACAACGCAATCAGGCCGTTATGATTGGCCTCTATCCACTCCTGCCGGAGCATCGGCACACCCTGATGCTGGCCTTCCTGATACGCTTTTGAAATCAACTCAGTCAGCGTGATGTAACCGGCGTGATTATTGACCAGCAAGGTCAATCGATGCGGCGTGGCGGGGTCTTCGGGATTAAAAATCAACACATCAGAACCGGCTATCGGCTTGATGCCCTGCCCCAATGCCGCTTTATAAAATTTGACCAGCGAAAACAGGTTAGCGTGTTCAGTGACTGCAACAGCAGGCATATTTAACTCAGCCAGACGCTTGACCAATGGCTTGATTTTGACGATCCCGTCTACCAAGGAGAATTCAGTATGGAGTCTTAAATGGACAAATGTGATCTGCATGGGGATTAAGAAGTTGATTCAGATTTACTATTATGCCGGACAGGCTATTTTACCCTGTCCGCAAGATTTGCGTGTGACCAACGTAACAACAAACACAAAACTATTAACCAAGCCCTCTCTCCTTGGTAATAATACTTATTGATTGGACGGACTGATTCCTCTATTCTACAGCTAGCTGCACAAAACCTGTTGTTAATGAGTTTTACAGTAGCGCGTTATTTAAACCAAATCGCCACAGAGGGAACAATCATGAAATTAACCTGGATACTCGTTGCTGATAGCACTCGTGCACGCATTTTTACTGCCGATACACCCTCTTCTCCTTTAGAAGAAATCGAAGACTTTTCTCATGTGGAAGGTCGTTTGCATGACCGGGAAATGACTTCCGACCTGCCGGGAAAAATCAAAAGCGTCGGTGGAGGCGGACACGCTTTTGAGCAACCTACCGATCCGAAAAAACACGAAGCCGACGCTTTTGCGCATCGCGTTGCCCAATATCTGGAAGACGCGCACAACGCAAACCGGTTTGAACAACTGCTGATTGTTGCCGCCCCTACTTTTCTTGGCTTACTGCGCAATAATCTGCCCGAACAGATTAAAAAACTGGTTCGCTTCGAACTCGATAAAGAAATCACCAGGCTGAATGCCGCCGAAATTCGCCAGCACCTGCCCGAATATTTACCGAATCTTTGATTAGCCTGCTCATTCCTGCATGTTGATGCGGGAATGAGCAATACCCTTCCACTCCAAATCAGCAGTTAACCTGCGTCTATTACTTATTCACAAAATCTGTGGATAACCCTGTGCATTGATTGCTTTATTTATCGCTTAGCTGCGGTTTTTATTCATGTTTTGTTAGATTGTACAAAAATCCGCCAGATCAATAAAGAAAATAAATATCAATAACTTAGAGTTGTTTGCCGGACTTTATACGATTTATTAAAAAGGCAATGCTAAGCCACTGATTGCTGCTGTGGGCAACTATTGAATCTCCTATCGTTTATCTTAATAGCAGGCTCACCTGATAGGTAATAGTACTTATTGATTGAAGAAGTTGAACGCACTACCCTACGGAAGCTTGTACAAAACCAACCAATTTTTAGGGTAATGCACTAAGAATGTACAAAACTAAGGTACTCAAGTTAGGTTTTGCATATAGCTTTAACTTAACTCCAAACTTTAGAGGACATAAAAATGAAAAAAACGTTTATTAATATGGCACTTATGGGGTCTTTAGCGGTTGTCTCTAACATCGCTTTAGCAGATTGCGCAGCCTTACCCAATCATGCAGCATTAAAAGACGCCTTAAGTACGGCACGAAACGCTGCTAATGGTGGTTTTAATTAGATATGTGGGGCACTATTGTCGATAGAGATGGCGTCGTTTGTGCCGTAGCATTTACTGGCGGCGACCGGGGCGATCAGTGGCCTGGCAGTCGCGTCATATCAGCCCAAAAAGCCAATACGGCCAATGCGTTCAGCCTTCCCGGCTTGGCCCTGTCCACGGCCAACCTCTACACTGCCACTCAGCCCGGCGGCAGCCTGTTTGGCCTGCAACATAGCAACCCTGTTGATACCGCAGCAGCTTATGCGGGCCCATCGGCAAATTATGGCTTATCCACTGACCCTTTAGTTGGAGAAAAAATTGGCGGGGTTAATGTATTTGGCGGTGGCTTAGCGCTCTATAATGAAGAAGGAACTTTACTTGGCGCTATCGGCGTGAGTGGCGACTCATCTTGCGCGGATCACAATATCGCTTGGCGCACACGGAATGGGCTTATCTTGGACTTTGTTCCCGGCGGTGTCAGTGGCGATACTGACCGCCCTGACAACATCGTGTACGACATCAAATCGCACCCATTTCAGATGAATGGGCTTAGCACGAGCGGATGGGGGCATCCGGCGTGCAACGGTAGTGTCGCAGGTATCGCTGCAAGCTTACCCGCTATACCATAGTCTTAAATGGATGATTAAGCCGCTGAGTTAATTCAGCGGTTTTTTTACCCCGAAGTAAAACGCTCCAATCCAGATAAGGAAAAAACGCCATGAAACTCACCCTACAAATTGCCCTTGGCGTGTTTCTGGGTACACTGGCATCACAGCTTACCTTCGATGGCTGGCACACCCATCAGGAAGGCATAGCCAAAGAAGCCGCAGAAAAACTTCAAGCCGAACAGGAAAGAGTTCGCCTTGAGCAAGGCGAGCGCATCCGAGCCCTGTTGATGCAAGGCCGCCAAGGTAATACTTCTGGCGCAAGTAAGCCGCCCGCTGGTTTTGTACCCGATGATGTACAAGCGGATACGCTCAAAGAAAAATACAGCGACAGGATGGACTGAGGTACGAAGCCCAACCTATCGAGTAAATAAAAGAAATGCGGGTAATCACTGCAAACCAGCTACTGCTTAAAATCAACCAGTCTTGCTAATAAATATTCTAAATCTTTTTCTGTATGCTCTGCAGAAACCTGTAATCTGATTTCCTGCTCACCTTGAGGGACAACCGGATAATTCAGGCCGGTAACCAGAATATTATGCGCCAATAAATGCGCTACCAAAGCCGATGTTTTTTCTGTATCTCTGGTCAGGATGGGCACGATAGGGTGTTCTCCCTGTAATGTTTCAAATCCCAGTTCTTCAAGTCCAGATCTAAGACGGGCGCTAAACACCCGCAGTTTTTCCAGCAAACGCAAGCCTTCATCACTTGCAACAACGTCTAAAGCAGCGCTTGCAGCAACCGCTTCAGCTGGCGTAATCGGATTCGAATAAATATAAAACGGCGAGGTTTCCCGCAAATAAGCTATCACCTTCGAACTGGAAACGACATAGCCGCCATTAACCCCAAAGGCTTTACCAAGCGTAGCAATTAAAATATCCGCCTTACCCTGCGTATATTCTTCCGTGCCCCGGCCGGTCTGCCCAAAGGCGCCAACACCATGTGAATCATCAACAATGCTAATAATCCCTTGTTCATAGGTATCTTCATGCCGTTTACAGAGGGCATTTATTTCATCGAGATGCGCATGATCGCCGCGCATGCTGAAAACACCGTCAGTAACCAGACAAACGCGCTTGACCCGGCCTTTGTAGGCTTCAAGAATTTTGTCCAGGGCGTTAATGTCTGCATGAGCATAAATTTCTTTGCTTGCGGGATGGGAGAGCCGTATCGCATTGATAATGCAGTTATGATTCAGTGCATCGCTGACGACTAAAGTGTCGGCGGAAATAAACTGCGGCAATACCCCCGTCATCGTCGTATAAGCCGAACTGAACAGCATTGCCGATTCACGGCCATGAAATTCCGCCAGCTTTTGTTCAAGTTCAATATGCGGCCGGTAAGTACCGCTGATAAAACGAACCGCTCCGGGGCCGGTGCCGAATCTTTCAGCGGCCGCAGCCTCCGCTTTGATAACCTGCGGATGCACGGCAAGCCCCAGGTAAGAATTTGAATTCATACGTAAGAAAGCTCTATCCCCGTATCCTTCAAGAAAATAGCGGGGGCCGAAACCGTCAGCGGCAGCTTTCATGCCGGTAATGACTTTCTCATTACCTTTGCATATACCCTGTTGTTGTAATTCGGTTAATTTATCGGTGAGCAGCGGTTCTAATTTTTTCAGTGACATAAACACCTCCGATTCTAAAACGGCTATTGTCCACGAAATACACGAAAGCCACGAAAAAAACCAATGTATAGTCAGTCAACCTTTGGGTAACGAGCCGCTGTTAAATATTTTCGTGCTTTTTGTGCTTTTCGTGGATAAATTGATTTTTCCAAGTTTATTTTTTGGCTAATTAATAGCAATTTTCTCCAGCATATCCTTGACCATTGCCGGCAAATCGAATTGAGCCTGCCAGCCCCACTCGTCTCTGGCGGCACTATCATTCATGTGTCTGGGCCAGGAATCGGCAATCGCCTGCCGCAATGGATCAACGCTGTAAGTGATGATGAATTCAGGAATATGTTTTTGTATTTCTGCCGCCAACTGCTGCGGGGTGAAACTCATGGCTGTCACATTAAACGCGTTTCTGTGCTTTAGCTGCTTACTGTCCGCTGTCATCAAGTTGATAGCGGCATCAATAGCGTCAGGCATGTACATCATATCCAGTTGCGTATCGGCCTGAAGGAAACAGTCATAATGTTGTGATTTTATTGCCGCATAAAAAATATCTACCGCATAGTCGGTCGTGCCTCCGCCAGGCAGGGTTTTGCTGGAAATCAGCCCCGGATACCTTAAGCCGCGTGCATCGACGCCAAAACGGTGACAATAATAATCGCAAAGCAACTCCCCGGAAACTTTGCTAATTCCGTAAATGGTCGTGGGTCGCTGAATAGTATCCTGCGGCGTATCCATAGGCGGAGTTTCCGGGCCAAAGGCGGCAATGGAACTGGGGAAGAACAGCGCACATTGGTGTACTCTGGAAATCTCCAGTACATTGATCAAACCGTTCATATTGACATCCCAGGCCTGCTGCGGCTTTTGTTCCGCAACAGCGGAAAGCAATGAGGCAAGATGAAAAATCGTATCGATATTATGAGTTTCTACGACTTGATTGATTGCCGACGCATCGCGCACATCCAGACGGCAATAAGGCCCCGATTGTGTCAACTCGTTTAAGGCGGTTCTTTTATGTCCGGCAGCAAGCACATTTTCGGCACCATATCGACTGCGCAAGGCTATCGTTAACTCAGAGCCGATTTGCCCGGTTGCACCCGTTACCAGTATTTTTTTCATCTACATCTCCGTTGTTTTAATAAGGGTGGATTACAAAAAACAGGGCCATAGCATGTACCAAGGCACGAGGCGGTGAAAGCTCGAATATGACTACACTGGGTGGGATTGCCAGAATGACGAGCCATGGGAGGGGGAGACGTAGACACTTGTATAAACAATGAAATTGAGATTGGAAATTCGGTTTTGGAGGCTAAAGCTTCGCCTTCGTGGCTCCCAATCTGAAGATTTGGAGCCAGCAGGTTATATTAAATTTTCGCTAAATTTATTAACTCTTAGAATCTTTCTTGGATTTCTTCGCAGCCTTCTTTTCTTTCGGACTCAGAGCTGGTTTTTTCTTGTCTTCTTTATTGCTTTTTTGTTCTTTGCTCATGGTGCTCGCTCCAAATAATTGATGGGGGGTTTCTGAAAACCCATGAAAATGACACCGGTATGCCGGTGTTTTGAAGATTTATATGGCAAAGTTTGACTGCCAAATACAGCAAATTAAGCATACTCTCATGCACTAAAAAGAACAACTTTAGCTATTCTCATCTTACTTCCTGATTAGCAACGAACCTCAGCCAGCACCGTCATACCGGCATGGATTGCCGGTATCCAGAACACAGGGATGTGAAAATAGATCAAAGAGTAGTTTCATGTGACTAAATATGGTCTGCGGGATAATGTTGCCATCCATGGCGTCCCGGCAATCCATGCCGGGATGACGAACTTTTTGTCACTAGCTGAAACATCTTGCTAATCAGGTCTTACTTTGAAAACGTTCGGTTTTGAAAAAAC
>CAZAUB010000039.1:8234-11162 GCA_964488195.1 uncultured Methylobacter sp.
CTGAAACATCTTGCTAATCAGGTCTTACTTTGAAAACGTTCGGTTTTGAAAAAACAGAACGCCTTGCAAATCAATGGCTACCAAGCTAACCAACATGACTTTCCGCCTGTTCCGGCAAGAAGCCGCCCGCCTGCATAGACCACAAGCGATAATAAACCCCTTGCTGAGCCAAGAGTTGATCATGCCCGCCATCTTCGACGATGCGCCCCTGATCGAACACTAAAATCCGATCCAGATGCGCAATCGTAGACATGCGGTGCGCAATAGCAATCACGGTCTTGCGGCCCATCGCACGATCCAGGTTTTCCTGAATGGTTTTCTCGGTTACCGAATCCAGACTGGATGTAGCTTCATCCAGAATCAAAATCGGCGCATCTTTCAGCATCACCCGTGCAATCGCTATCCGCTGACGCTGACCGCCGGATAATTTCACCCCGCGCTCGCCGACCAAAGAGTCATAGCCTTCCGGCATTACCTGAATAAATTCATCGGCATGCGCTAAACGTGCAGCATTTTGGATGGCTGCATCGTCCACCGCCAAACGGCCATAACCGATGTTTTCTTTCAGACTGCGATGAAACAAGCTGGGGTCTTGCGGTATCAAACTCACCTGTTCGTGCAGCGAATCCAGCAAAACGTGCTGAATATCCATGCCGTCAATCAGAATCTGCCCGCTTTGCGGCTGATAATTACGCAACATCAGGCTGACGAAAGTCGATTTACCGGAACCGGAAAAGCCGACCAGCCCGACCCGCTGCCCCGGTTCAATGACGACACTCAAGCCGTCGAACACCGGCTGCTTAGGCTCATAACCAAAACACACGTTACGAAACTCAATCCGGCCCTGGCTGATTTTTAACGGCACCGCATCCGGCGCATCGACAATCTCATGGGCCTGAACGATGGTCTCCACGCCGTTGGCGACATTGCCCACATATTCGAAAAACTCCAAAAAACGCCGGGTCAGATTGCGCGCATCATTGATAATAAGCAAGGCCAGCCCAACGCTCATGGTAAAATCACCGACACCGATCAAACCGCCGTCCCACAAGGTTAGCGCATAGTACACCGTGCCGACTTTAAGCGTCGCTGCGGCAGTAAACTGGAACCAGCGCACCCGTTCCATATACCAGAAAGTGCGCCGCCCGGCCTGGACTTCCGTTTCCAAAAAGCCGTCCAGATACTTCCGTTCAAAATGTAACCGCGCAAATAACTTGGCATTCAGGATATTGGTCACCGCATCGACAATCTTGCCGTTCACCAGACTGCGAGTCGCCGCGTAACTCTGCGCATAAGGCTGACAGCGCGTCGCCAACCAATACGAAAGGCTCACATACGTAAACACCCAGCCCGCGACCAACAAACCTAAGCCTTGATGCACGTTTAATAACAAAGCGATAGAAACCGCGAAGGTGACCAAGATCGGCCAAAAATCGCACAACACCGACCATGTCGTATGATTGACGCTGATCGATGTTTCGCTGATGCGATGGGCTAAAGCGCCCGCAAAATGACTGCCGAAATAACGTGGCGCATGATATTGCAAATAGGCATACAACGCTTTGGTAGTGCGCTGGCGCAAACGCGGCCCCATAATAATCAACACCGCGCCGCTCGCCCGGCTAAACAGGATTTCCGCCACATTCAAACCCGCCAACAGCAACAACGGCCCGCGTAGACTCTCCAGCACCGTCTCGCCCGACATATGCGTCACGCCGTCCATAATAGCCTTGATCGCATAAGGCACCAGAATACTGCCTGCCGCCTGCCCGGTCTCCAGGATCAACATCAAAATAATCCAACCCCGAAAACCGGCTAAGCAGTACAAAATAAACTTAACAGTGCCGGTGGGTAAAGGCGGTGCGTCTGCGGCGCGTTGGAAGGGGGTGTTTCTGGGCATGATATTAAGAAAAATCTATGAATGAACTGCCATTATAATGGAAAGCGTAGTTATCCAGAGTTTGTAAGAAATTTCAATAGATTCCTGCCCAGCCTCGTAAGTTGGGTAATGACAGCGTATGTGTTGGGTTACAGCTAGTGCCTAACCCAACAACACTATAGTTCTTGACGCGAATATGATCGCGCATTTGATCCAGCAACCTGGAAGGTGTCTTTCTATTTTGCATAAAAAGATTGCTATCAATAATGTAAATGCTATAGCATCAAGCCTAACGGATTATCCAGGCGGCACTATGCACCGTTATACACCGGTAATTTAAATTTAATATACACCTGAAAAGGTGTCTACTTAACGTTAAGCCAAAATAGGGCGCTTTCTTTAGATAAAATGTCAACAGTGCACGGTGACAAAGTCTCAAAAACATGTTAAATAGCGAAGCGGCGGTTCCGGTGCATAACTTTAGTTGATGCACCGGAACCGCCGCTTCGCTACAGAAGTTTTTCGACGATGACACTCGCTTTCTGTGCCATTTGAAGTTAAGGGGGCTATTTCGGCCTAACTGCTCGCTCAAGCACACGCTTCATCAGAGCTTGTTTGTTTTTTTAAAGAGTTAAGATGACCGAAAGGGCTGTTGAGACATCGAAGCTCACAGAGAAGCGGTGCTTAGCTCAAAAACGTTAGGCTTTTACATAAAGGGCGATACATGAAAATAACAATCATTTTGGCGGCATTGATTTTGTCTGGCTGCGGGAATATGGGGTATGTTATAAAAACGTACGGCTCTGTCGATAAAACCGAACTTGACTACGAAGGGCATACATATCGCATATTTGATAGAAAAGACATAAGCAAAGTGATGATAACACCATCTATAGGACAGGCAATGCGTGGCGGAGCAATCAAGGGAGCCACATTCGGTGGATTGAACATACAGGACGACAAAGGACGATTTACCAGTGTTGCCACCGCTTACTTAGTGCCTGACCGAAAAACACATTAAGATTATATAATCAATAGGTTATAATACA
>CAZAUB010000040.1:0-11027 GCA_964488195.1 uncultured Methylobacter sp.
CCAAATAGCATCCATAGGATGATGCCGAGCACACTCACGAACCACCATCAAAAACTGGAAGTTGAGATTTTTTAGGTCGTCGTTAACAAGATTCATACTGATTTATATCTAGGTATTGGTGTGGTTGAATTTTGAATGGGATTAAATAAAAGTCATAGCTCGAAAGATTGCAAAAAAACGAACATACCTGCGCAACCCTTGCTCTGCATGGCTTGTAAATTACTCACAAGACTATTTTACGGATAACAAAAATAACGCAAGGGGGTAAACGGACGAAAAACGATATTTTTTTGAGGTTTTTTGAAAAAATTTAAGTGCTAAACCTGGGTCTGCGTTTCGAAATCAAAAGAGGCCGAAAAACCGCGTCTTTCACCCCGATGTAAAAGATTTTTTTCTTGTAAGATTTTCATCACGTCGTCAACCGCGAGGAAAAATTTATGAGAAAAGTAGTTGCCATTTGTTTATGCGCAACATTTGCCGCACAAATCCCATCTTCAAAAAAGTTCTTAACCACATAACGGAAAAACCATGGCAATACTATTGATTAAAGGTGGCAACATCAGCCTGACTAAAACCGATCCATCCTTAAAAAACATCATTGTTGGGCTGGGTTGGGATGTTAGAGAAACCGACAGCGAAAGCTTCGATCTTGACACATCCATTTTGATGATCCAATCGGACGGAAAAGCGCGATCAGACCGTGATTTCATTTACTACCATCAGAAGGATTCTGCTTGTGGTGCCGTGCATCATACCGGTGACAACAGAACCGGAGCGGGTGATGGTGACGACGAGTCCATTCATGTGTTTCTCGACAAAGTGCCAGCAGAAATTCAAAAGTTGATTGTTTGTGTGTCTATTTACGAAGCCGACAAAAAGAAACAAAACTTCGGTCAAGTATTGAGTGCCTTTATACGACTGGTTAATAAAGATACTCAGCAAGAGGTCACACGGTATGACCTGAGCGAAAATGCCTCCATGCATACAGCCATGATATTCGGTGAGATCTACCGTTACGACGGCGAGTGGAAATTTAAAGCGGTAGGACAAGGTTTTCAAGGCGGACTTGCAGAATTAGTCAGACTGCACGGTATTAATGCATGAATTCATTAACACCTCTCAAACTAATTTTAGTTTTGTTCGCCGGTGGCCTCTGTGGCGCTTTAGGCGGTTATTACGCCGCCTCTTTTTCGCCAATCCCCGCACAAATCGCAGTGGTGGATGTTAGCGCTTTGGTTATGAAAGCCGTCGAAAAAAATGCAACCCAGACGGAAGATGATGCCAAGGCATTAACTGCACGAGTCAAGGCAACGACCGATAAATTGGTTCAACGGGGCATTGTCGTACTGGATGCCCAATCCGTTCTTAATGCACCTGAGGAAGCTTATGTCAGCATTGAATGACCATCAATTTTTAACGTTTGATCTTTTTATTGAAAGAAGCAAATCCTTTAGCCCTATTCTGGTTAAACATCTCAAGTCCCATGCTATTACCTGGGCGCTACTGGTTTCACTTTACGGAGTTGTTCACGCCAACTACCGGCTGGCTATCAACCAAACGCCAAGCCTTCCTTACACACTGTTTCTGATTTGTCTCAATGACACCGTGGAAACAGGCGGATTCATAGCGTTCAAATGGCACAACGGCGATCCCTATCCAGAGGGATACACGTTCACAAAGCGACTACTCGCAGGCCCAGGCGATGTTGTGACCAAAAAGGGGCGTGATTTTGTGGTGGGCGAACGAACGTTGGTGGGAAAGGCCGTCGGGTTAAGCTCGAAAAAACTATTCCCAAACGATGAGCTGCGGGAAGGCAAGAACACCCTTCAGCTCAACAAATACTTTGTCGCCGGCGACCATGAATACAGCCTGGATTCGCGTTACAACCTACTCGGGTTGGTGGATAAAAAAGATGTCATTGGCCGTGCGTATCCAATTTTCTAGTCGCCTCTTCGCAGTATTGATACTGCACCTGTCGTCCTCAATCGCAAGTGCGGGCGAGGACGATTTTTTTATCAAAGAGATCATGAAAGAACAGCAACCGAACATGAATCGTCAGCTGCCGGATTGGCTTAAAACCAAACCGGCGACACTCAGCCCTGTTTTTGAGCAATTATTGAAAGAGGGGAACAACGGTCCTCATGTCAATGCAAACGATGCAGACATGGAAAAATTACGCAGCTCGAAAAAACCGATACAAGGGCGATGGATATTTGTGTCAATGAGTATGCCGGCGCAGGAACTTAAAGCCGCTGCAGAAGAAGCTTCGGCAACAAAGTCCTCGCTGGTGTTCCGTGGTGTAGAAAAGGGGGGTGATACAGGCACCATTACACGCAGGTTGTATGCAACTGTAAAAAACATTAAACCGATACCCGGCGCAGTAATAGATCCCCTATTATTCACTCGATTCGATGTGCGAGCGGTACCGACCATGATTGAGACCAATGCTGATAGTGAAACACGCACTGCTCGCGGGTTACCCGGATTTGCCTGGATGTCCAAACAGGATGCCGGTGATCTCGGTCAAAGAGGTCCGGTGTTTGATATTGCCGAACCCGACATGATCGAAGAGATGCAACGGCGTATGTCCGAATTCGACTGGGAAAAAGAAAAGAAACATGCGATAGATAATTTTTGGGCGCAGCAAAAAGACTCAGTTAGTCTTCCGGTCGCCGAGAAAAACCGTGAGCGTCGTATCGATACATCGATCGTTTCAACGCAGGACATTTTTCATCCTGACGGTAGATTAATTATTAAAAAAGGCCAGACGATTAATCCACAAGCCCTGATGCCCATGCGTCACGCCTATATTCTGTTTGACGCCACCAACAAAAAGCAGGTTGAAATCGCCAAAAAAATCGGCGACGAAATGCTGGTAAAGCAAAAACCGGTAGTTTACTTATTTTCCAAAATGAACACCGAGAACGGATGGGATCATTATAACCAGACGACAGAGTTGATGAACGCCCCCATTTACAAACTCAACAAAACCATCATTGAACGATTCCAGATTCAGGCGCTGCCTTCGGTTGTTGAAGGACAAGGCGATACTATCCTGGTAAGGGAAATTGACGCAAGGGTGTTGAACTGATGCGAATTATTTTTACCCTTATCATGTGTGTCTCATCCCTGGTTTTTCAAACGACGTCATTAGCGCAAGACGTCACCACCACTGAAACCACGCAAAATATCGACGCGACTAAATTACTTTGCCCGGATGCCGACTTTTGGGGAAAGAAAATGCTCACCGGTGTCTGTTGGTCATGTTTGTTTCCTGTTCGCTTGATGGGGTTCACTATTTTTGATGAGGGCAACGATCTACCGGACGGAGCTACAAAAAAAGCGTTTTGCGGATGCAGTGGTGACGAAGGGCTTCCTACGTTCGGTGTAACTGGAGGCGCTTGGCTGCCGGCGAGATTGATCGAGGTTGTTCGAAAACCTTATTGCTCGCCGATACTGGGCGGTACATCATTTAACAGTGGCGTCAGGCTTTGGGGCGGGCATAAAGAAGTTGAGGGTGATGGCTCTGACAAGACCTATTACAACTATCATTATTGGGCATTTCCTCTTTATGCGATTTTGCAATTATTCGTTCAAAACAACTGCAACGCCGGAGGAATTCGTAATCTGGATATGATGTACATGTCCGAACTGGACCCGACATGGAATGTCGACGAACTTGCATTCTTCATGAATCCCGAAGCCGTTGTATTCGCCAACCCATTGGCCGTTGCGGCCTGCACAGTTGATTGTGCTACCACGACAGTTTCCATGCCCATGACATCGCTATTTTGGTGCGCCGGATGCTGGGGCAATCTGTATCCATTTACCGGAAATATTGCATCAGACGCATCAGCACCCCGTGATACCAGTCTTTTAACAGCGCGGGTTCTGGCCTCACTCCATCGCAAGGCCTTGGCCCACAAAACCTATGGTGATGATGCGCTGTGCGGAGGGCAGATCTACCCCATGATCCCCAAGCAGCAGTACAAGCTGAGCACCTTGTTTCCTTTAGCAGAAGCTAATGCGGAAGAGCTTGAAAGCACAGATGCCAATGGAGTGAAGCACACAAAAATCCTTGACAACTGCTGTCACTGGATAGGTGAATCGACTTTCAAATGGGGTGAGCATCGCACTATCCCAGGCACGGGCGAAGACTATGTCTACCTGATCTGGCGATACACGGAATGCTGTCTATTTTAATAAAAACTGTTCACGGTAATAGAGCATAAGTCTTTGACTAAAAATAGAAATATGAAATTCATTATGAACAGATATTTTAAGAAAGTTAGTGGTATATCCATGATGAAAAAGTGTTCATGGATTGTCTGGAACTGCCTATTCATCTGTAAATCTTATGAAAAGTTGTTCTCTAATTACCTTATGAAAGCAGGTCTCTTATGAACACAATCGTTCGATCCGCAGTTCATCTCGATTTACATCCGGCACTTTCTTTAGAAGACCTTGGACGATGTGCTTTGCCGTCCGGTTTTTTATTTCTGGTTGATGATGATACCGGACGTATTGTAGAGCCGGTTCTGCTGTATCTTGCTGATCGATTCATCTCGCGGAAAGGCTATTCGCAGTTGAACACATTGCGAGCAACCGTTTATATCCTTAAGGACTGGTGGGCATTCTTGTCCGAGTTTGCAATAGCCTGGTACGAAGTCAGCACCGACGATTTACGATTTTACCGTGATGCCATGCTGCAAACCGTTTCACCCAAAACGCACCAACCCTACGATGTGGATACAGTTCGCCGTCGATTATCGACTGTACTTCAATTCTATGACTGGGCGCATCAGGAGGAGTTTTTCTCGGAAAATCTCAATGCGAAATCAGTTCGCCAGATCGTTCGATCAATGGATCGTAATGCCATGGCACACTTGAATTCCGATGCCGGTCGTATCGAAGTGTCCGATTTATTGCCTCTGCCACAAGGAGGCGGCGACGATGCTGTGCGTCCACTGACCGAAACCGAGTACCGCACGGTCGCCCATTTACTTGGCCCTTTGCCGCCAGAGACCGGTCAGTCCATAACAGATTGCCGTCCGATCCGAGATCGGCTGATAGCCGAGGTGGCTATCCATACCGGGATGCGTCGGGACGAGATTTCATCGTTAACTGTTTGGCAAATCCTTGATCTGAGACCAGACCCATCACGTCCTTTTGAGGTGGTGAAGTTGCGAATCACAAAGACGAAAGGACTCCGCCCGCGGTGTGTGTTCATGCCGAATTGGCTGGTCGTGGCATTGCACTGGTATATCGACCATGAGCGTAAACAAGCGCTTACGGCCGCCAAGATATACTGGCTGAAAGGCAAGGTTAAAGAGCCGATGGCCTTATTCCTGAACGGACCAGAAGCCCGTCGACATGCCGGCAAACCCCTTCAAAACGGCACTATTGACAGATATTTTCGCCGGGCAACCATCGCTTCTGGACTGACTCACTCTGTGCATAAAACGCATCCTGAAACCGGTGAGCACTACATCGAGCAAGAACCTAGCCATGTATTTCATGATCTCAGGCATACCTTCGCAACCTGGCTGTACTGGTTCGAGAAGTCTATAGGCAATCCGGAGCCCTGGAAAAAGATCCAGGCTCGACTTGGTCACACGGAACTGTCGACGACAACAGGTCTTTACTTGCGCGCGGTGGCCGATTTTGAAGCGCAAGTCAGCGATGCGACGATGAAATTCTTCGAGGTTATCCGCCATGGTTGAAACCTCTATTAACTCACGCAGGATGCGGCCCAGCCGATATGCTCAATTGGTAGGCACTTCGGTAGCAACTTTAGACGATGCCCGCCGTGAACGCCTGACATCCATTGTCGACGAGACAGATGCTAACGGAAAACGCCAGCTCCATATCCGATTCCCAACACCTCGTGGTCGCGAGTCCATTCAAATTCTGGATGTCTCGAACTGGCTGAATGCGCCGGAGTTGGCAACGGCGTTTGCCGAAATAGTCGTTGCCTGGGGCGGCGACAAAACTGAACAAACACGGCAAGCCTTGGTTAGTGACATGAACCAAGGGTTTTTCAAGTATCTCGCAACCCGCCAAAATAAGTCACCAGGATTGGCGGATTTGAACACGTCACTGATCAATGGCTTTATCACTTGGCTTAGCCACCGTGAGCAAGGTGCGTTGGTCTTCGCGTCCTATACCAGGCTGCATTATCTTGGTGTATTACGCACTGTCATCGCCAGGCTGAAAAAATCAGCCGTTTATGCGATCCAATTGCCGAGCAATCTGCATGTCCGCCGCAACCCGTGGCCTGGCATTTCGAGGCAAGTGGGCCGGCCGACCGAAATCCTGCCGCATCCAGTATGGGAGAAGCTCTATCAAGTCTGCGTGAACGAATGCGCTCAAACCATGGCAACCTTGGAACAAGGCTGGGAACTGCTGGGAAGTGGGCATGCAGACCAGGTCATTTCGATTCAGGACATAGCACTGGGCGACTGTTTACGGCGGCTGGATGAACTATATCCCGCAGTCATTCCGCCGTTCCGGGACATTCGCCGACTCGATTCTGATCTTGCTCGTGCGATCGGGAACGATGCCGCCGCTGCGAGTTTCTCAATCTACTTCCAACCTTCACCGCGGAATTTGATTCCTTTTGTACTCCTCTTAGGCATGGTCACCTTCTTTAGTGGCGACACACTGCTGGGAGCCCGGCGAAGCGACCTGTCACAAGCCGAACTCCTTGGCAGCAAACGCTACATCTGGCGACCCTACAAAGCACGTAGCCACCAGCGCCAATATCGCAGCTTTCCGATGGCGGAATCGCCGGACAGTCCGTCCGTGCTCATTCCCTTCATCGAACGATGGACGTCACGTATTCGACCGATGGCGACTCCCCGTATCCAGGATCGTCTATTTCTCTGGATTCCCTTACGCGGCCCAACCCAATCACGAACTTTCGAATCCAAATATGGCTGTACCAAGGGCGTGTGGGAAAGCAATCTCGATGCTTTTCTGGCCGATCAAGAACTACCACATCTGACGTTACGGCAAATCCGCACAACGGGCCTGGATATTGTGCATGACCTGTTTGCTGGTGATTTGCGTGCCGTGCAGGCCGTGGGTGGTCAACAACGTCCGGAAGTCATTCTGTCCCACTATACCTCGGATGCCGCCCGCAAACGTAATGACGAGCAACTCGGCGGCGTCATGGCATTGCGCACGCGTTGGCGAGAGACAGACGGTCTCATCGATCCTCGGGCGCTACCACCCGGTCAGGATTTGGCGGCCGCAACCCCTGGCTGGCGTTGTCTCGATCCTTATGACAGCCCCATTCCTGGTCAGGAAAAGGGCAAACTCTGTGGAGCCTATGGTGCCTGCCCGAGTTGTCCGTTAGCGAATCTAAATGCACATGATGCCTACAGCTTAGCGCGTGCACTTCAGTTAAAAACCAGGATCGAAACAGCGCAAACCGTATTGCCGGCAGAGCGCTGGTTAAAAGTCTGGGCACCACGCCTGCAACGGTTAATAAATTATTGGCTGCCTCGCATCCAAGACCCCAAGGTAATCGAAGCAGCGTCTAAATTGGCGCTGGACGACCTTCCCGAACTGGAGTAGCCCATGAGTCAACTCTCTTTGCATGAACAGCGCCATCTTCATCTTCTCCCAGAAACCGAGCTACATAACATTCATGTGTCGCCGCAAAGTCTGTGGACTGATCCGCAGTGGCGGCTAGAAAATCCGACCCCTGGTCTTTCGGGGATGCGGTCGATGGTCAAGTGGAACATCAATCTTCCCGATGGTAGTTGTCTGCTGGACGCTCAATGGTCCGATCTACTCGATAGCTTGCGGCGGTTTGTCTGGAGCCTGTTAGTTGACCCGCGCGAAGGCAAGAACTTCAAGGTCACCTCGATGGCAACCATGAGTCAGGTGATAACATCGCTAGTCCGATGGATGGTGGCAAATCATTTTCAGCGCATCAGTGAATTGGACAACGATGCCAGTTGGGAATACGTCGAGTATGTAACTGAAGTCACTACGCAAGACGAGGGTGAATTACCGACCGTCAGTGTCGTCTGGCAAAAGCTTCATCTCATCACCTTGCTGTATAAACAAAGTGCCGCATTAACAGAGGCCGGTATCGAGGCTATGCTGGAACCACCCTTCGACGGACGATCCCCTTTCGATGTCGCGAAAGAAGTCGCCGTGCAAGTCAACTACCGCGTTCCGCCGTTGCCGGATGCAGTGGCCCTGCCGACGATGGCGGCAGCGGAACGGTTGATCGGCATCCCGGCGGACAATGTGATTAGCTTACAAGATATTTACCTGACAGCGTATCGCCAGGGTGGCCCCGGTAATCATATCGGCCCTGGGAAAAGCCTGCCTTGCCGCGGTAATGCAGCACGAATGGCGGTGGCCTCATTCCATTTTTCCACGCTATCCGGCGAATCAGAACCTTGGCGTTCTGCAATCGATACCCGGCGACGTGGAAAGCAAGATGACTTTGTGTCGGAGATCCGCAGTCTGATCATGGATGTCCGAAATGCCTGCATCATCGTCCTGCAGAGTCATGTTGGTCAACGTATCAGTGAAGTCATGGGACTGAAGGCCGGCGTCAATCAGGAAACGGGTTTACCATCCTGCATCGTTCTACGAACATCCCGGACGGGACTTAATACCGTGTTTTACCTGAGAGGTCTGGTCTCTAAAATCCACAGCCGGGAGATGGAATGGGTGATCGGCGCGCGTCCTACGAACAGCGCCTATATCCCGCCGCCAGTCCGAGCCTTGGCAGTGCTTGAACAACTTTACCATCCCTGGCGAGAACTGGGTGAGCGGGACGATTTGATCCTCTCCTTCACGGCGGGTCGTGGCCTACCTAAGAGTAAGGGCTCCATCGGACGACCTTACAGTCACAAAATAGGTCTGGGGCAGAAAGATTTCCTGCGTCGATATGTCGATTTGGGCGTCGTGGGTGAAAACCCTGAAGTCGACCTCTACCGGGATGGTCGGGCGCTACGCACCCATCAATGGCGCAAAACCTTCGCTCTTTACGTTATTCGCACGGATAGCCGCATGCTCCCGCATATCAGCCAACACTTCAAGCATCTGTCCCTGGCCATGACGGAACAGGGTTACATCGGCAACGACCCGGAATTGGTTGAAGCCATGGATTCGGTTCGCCAGCAGCTGACCGCCCGGCTGTTCTTTGAAGCCGCCACCGGTAAGATCTCCTTAGCCGGTCATATGGCTACCTTGATCGAGGAACATCGAGCCATGCTCGCGCAGTTGGTCAAGGGCAAGGAGGCAACGCTTGCTTATCGGGCCGTTGAGGAATGGGTGATCGAAAATGATCTGCGGATATGGTTTGCCGATCATGGCAAATGCCTGATTCGCTTGCGACCTGACTTAGCCCGTTGCCACCAGCTTGGCGGTACTGTGGATTGGCGGAATGACCGTCCAAACTTCGAAATCCGCGAACCGTCTGTCTGTGCTGGCTGCGAATGCTTTCTGATCGACGGTGAGCATATCGAGTTTTGGAAACAACGCTATCACAGTAACCACCGTGCATTCATCAACGCCGAGCGTATAGGGCGAGGCGACGAGTTTTACGTCGCTCGCCAGCGTGCGCGGCAAGCGGCGGCTATCCTTAGGGCCCTGGGTCATGAAATTCTGGAGGTGAATAATGCCACATAAGACAATCCCAATCCCGCCAATCGACCTGATCGAACGGGATTTCCTCGACGCCATTGATCGTCTGGAAGTTGGAGCCCCGTTAAACCCAACTCTCGCCAAACGAGCCAAGCTTGGAACGCTCAAGGTTAACGTGTCTGCCGCAGCTCAGGAAGCTGGACACAGTCGAACGCTCATTGGTCATGACGGCTGCAAATACCCTCGGGTCAGAGCGAGGGTCATCGGCTTGAAAGTGCCGGTGACAGAGGCCTTGACTGCCGAAAATGTAATTCGGCGCCTGCGGGAAGAAAATGCGGAGCTTCGAAAAAAGCTTGCACTACGTGACACGGAGAACGCCGTGCTAATACTGCGACTTCGCCAACTCGAAACCGCAACCCAGAGGGAGATCCGTAAGGCCAAGCGCAATGCCAACCGTAGCGAGGTACGACCAGATCAGCTCGCTGGATCGAGTTTCCCTTCGGAAACTGGCGAGGTCGTGCCGTTCCCCAGCACCAAAGAATGAGTAAATGCAAATGCAAATTCAACTAGCAATGTCATCATCACTATGCTGTAAGAATAGCTATATGGTTTATCATCGAAGTCGGCAACACCGGCACCGAGGGTTCGGGTGCATCTCGCCCCGTGAACAGTTTAGGACGGAAATAAATCTCTGTAGCCCATGTCATATAAGGGATACAGGCATTCTGTGGACACCTTTGTCCAATAGAAAATGCTGTCTTACCGGCGATAACGATCATTAAAAAGAAATTTGAGTCTAATAATGCGATTTATTACCAAGTCCATTGCCTGGGCGCTAATTGTTTGCCTGACGCACAACCCGGTTGCGGCGGTTTATATGATGACGGGGTTGCTGTTCTTTAAGCCATTTCCTACATTTGCTGACGCATTTATTGATCAAGCCGCCGAAGGCCAAACCTTCGGTACGGGTTTAATGACGGACTATAGTATCCCCAGTGTAAACAGTTCGACTGGGGAGATGACGCTCACGAACGGCGCGGTTGCCGGCCAAAAAGTGCAGCAAAACGAGCTGTTTCAAGAAATACAGCCGGATTCAATGGATGGTATTTCAGCATCCTATGGGGACGCCGCCACATTGGGCACGCAGGTAAATAACGGTCTCGGTTCGCTCTCGACCGGCACGTCGACGCATGCCTACGCCTATCAAACCCTGATGGGTGCCAATACAGCGATGCCTAATATGTACAACGATCCAATCTGGAAAACATCGGACGACATCTATAGCCTGAAATCGTCATTAATCAATGACCTGTTTAATGGATGTGACAAGAAAACGAGCTTTTCAGAAACATCTTGTCCGATCCACATGGAGGATCTGAAGACCTGCAAGAAAACATTCAAAACCGAGTCGT
>CAZAUB010000041.1:0-1724 GCA_964488195.1 uncultured Methylobacter sp.
CCGTGCGCTATGCAAGGGCTGTAGGCGATAATCAAAGACGGGCCGTTGTAGGCTTCGGCTTCGCGGAAGGCTTGCAGCGCCTGCTGTGGGCTTGCGCCCAAGGCAATTCTGGCGACATAAACATTGCCGTAGGCTATGGCTTGCAGTGCCAAGTCTTTTTTCGGCGTTACTTTACCACCCGAGGCAAATTTGGCGACCGCACCTATCGGCGTGGACTTGGACGCCTGTCCGCCAGTGTTGGAATAAACTTCGGTATCCATGACCAATATGTTCACGTCCGACCCGCTTGCCAGCACTTGGTCGATACCGCCGTAACCTATGTCATACGCCCAGCCGTCGCCGCCGATAATCCAGATGCTGCGGCGGACGAAATGGTCAATAATCGATAACAATTCCTTGGCTTTGTGATTGTCCAGCTTTTCCAGTTGCTCACGTAATACCGTAACCCGTGCGCGTTGTTTGCGGATATCGCTTTCTTTGCTTTGAGGCGCTGCGAGTATTTCGTCAACCAGCGTTGCATCCAACTCATCTTTTAATTCATTTATGAGCCGATGCGCCATGGCGACATGTTGATCGGTAGTCAACCTGTATCCATAGCCGAACTCTGCATTATCTTCAAATAATGAGTTAGACCAGGCAGGGCCTTTGCCCTCGGAATTTTTCGACCAAGGTGTAGTGGGCAGGTTGCCGCCGTAAATAGAGGAACAGCCGGTGGCATTGGCCGCCAGGATACGGTCGCCGAATAGCTGACTGATCATTTTCAAGTAAGGGGTTTCGCCGCAACCTGCGCAAGCGCTGGAGAACTCAAACAGCGGTTGCAAAAATTGCACTCCACGAACATTTGAGAAGTCGACGCGGGCGCGATTGTTGTAAGGCAGGCTTTCAAAAAAAGCCACGGCTGTTTTCTCAACCTCAAGATATTCAGCTTTAGGTGTCATGTTAATGGCTTTGATGCTGGCATCTTTTTCCGAGACAACCGGGCAGGCTTTTACACACAAGCTGCAACCAGTGCAATCTTCGGGAAAAACTTGCAGCGTGTAGCGGGTATCGGGAAAGCCATGCGAGGTGACATTGGCAGTTTTAAAGCCTTCCGGCGCTTGTTCCAGGTAGGTCTTTGCGTAGAATTTGGCGCGAATGGCAGCATGGGGGCAAACGGCCGAGCAGTTGCCGCATTGTATGCACAGGTCGGATTCCCAGATTGGAATGTCTTGGGCGATATTGCGTTTTTCCCATTGTGTCGTGCCGGTCGGATAAGTACCATCGACAGGCAAAAAGCTGACAGGAATCCAGTCGCCCCGACCGGCAGTCATTTCTGCGGTCACTTCCTGAACAAAACGCGACGCTTTGGCAAATTTTCCGGCTCCGGTATCGGCAAGCGCGGTGACTGTTTCCGGCAGCGTTACTTTTTCCAAATTTGCCAGCGACTGGTCTATCGCCTCAAAGTTTTTTTGTACGACTTCAGGGCCTTTACGGGCATAGGTTTTTTCGGCATATTGTTTGATTTTCTTGATGGCTTCATCTTTGGGCATAACCCCGGACAACGCAAAGAAACAGGTTTGCATCACGGTATTAATACGTCTACCCATGCCGGTTTGCCTAGCGACTTTGACCGCATCAATCACATAAAACTGGATGTCTTTTTCAATCAATTGCTTTTGCACGGGCGCAGGCAAATGCCGCCAAATATGCTCGGCATCGAAGGGGCTGTTTAACAGGAAAGTCGC
>CAZAUB010000041.1:1824-10996 GCA_964488195.1 uncultured Methylobacter sp.
CACCATCGATGGCGTAAATTCCTTGCTGGACAGGCCGTAACGACCGCCGATCACCTTCGGCATGATTTTAAGTTGACCACCGGCAAAGGCCTGGCTTAACTCGGTGATCACATCTTTGTACAGCGGTTCGCCACTACTGCCCGGCTCCTTGGTTCTGTCCAATACCGCAATATGCCGCACCGATTCCGGCAGTGCCGCCAGAAAGTTTTTGGCGCTGAACGGGCGATACAGGCGCACGTTCAGCACCCCGACATTCTCGCCTTTTGCATTGAGTTTTTCTGCGGTGGTAACAGCTGTTTCAACACCGGAACCCATCATGATAATAATGCGTTCGGCTGTTTCGGAACCGAAATATTCAAAGGCTTTATAGCCGCGCCCTGTGACCTTCTCGAACTGCTTTAATACTTGGTCGAACACCTCAACAGTGCGCTCATAAAAGATATTCGAGCTTTCGCGGGACTGGAAATAAGTGTCCGGGTTTTGCGCCGTGCCACGCATCATCGGCCGGTCGGGGTTTAACGCCCGTTCCCGGTGCGCAAAAACCAACTCATCGTCGATCATGGCTCTAATTTGGTCGTCTTCCAGCAGGGTGATTTTGTTGATTTCGTGTGAAGTCCTGAATCCGTCGAAAAAATGCAAAAACGGAATCCGCGCTTTTAAGGTAACGGCCTGAGCGACCAGAGCCATATCGTGAGCTTCCTGGACATTGCAGGAGGCCAGCAGCGCAAAACCGGTCATGCGCACACTCATCACATCCTGATGGTCGCCGAAAATGGACAGTCCTTGCGTCGCCAAAGAGCGTGCCGCGACATGGATGACGGTAGAGGTCAACTCACCGGCAATTTTGTACATATTGGGGATCATCAGCAACAAGCCCTGGGATGCGGTGAAGGTCGTCGCTAATGCGCCGGTTTGCAATGCGCCGTGCAAGGCACCGGCAGCGCCGCCTTCACTTTGCATTTCGGCAATCGTCGGAATGGAGCCCCAAAGATTGGTTTTATGTTCTATCGTCCATTGCTCGCAAAACTCGGCCATGGATGAAGAAGGCGTGATAGGGAATACTGCGCAGACTTCGTTGGTTCTGTACGCAACATAGGCAGCCGCTTCGCCGCCATCGATAGTAACTTGTTTGGTCATAGTGAATTTCCTGGCAACTAAAGTTTATTTGTAACTATTCAATAATAGAACGCGGATGACGCTGATTAAGCAGATTTACACGGATTTTTAAAAGCCGTTTGTACTCTTTAAATCAGCGGTTATCCGTCCCATCCGCGTCGCCTAGAGGCGCCTACTTTTGGCATCCGCGTTCTATTTTTAGTTACTATTTATCAATCATGTGAATTGCAGCGGTCGGGCACTGCAAGGTGCAGGCCGTGCAGCCGGTGCAAAGGTTGTAATTCACGTCGTAGAATTTTCCTTTACCCAGCTTGATAATGGCCCCTTCCGGGCAAGCGCCGTAACAACCGTCGCACTCAAAACAATTACCGCAGGAATAACATCGACTGGCTTCGTAAGTCGCCTCATCCTGAGTCAGACCACCCAACACTTCATCGAAGTTTTTGTTGCGTAGTTGCGGTGCCATGGTCGGTTGCTCCGACTGGTCGGCATCGGTGCTGTACCAAAGATTGAGTTCTTCATGCAACACAATATGTTTTTTGCCGGGATGCTGATATTCAGTGCCGCGAAGATAAGCATCAATATTCCGGGCGGCTTTTTTGCCATGCCCGGTGGCAATGGTGACGGTGCGCATACTGGGCACCATATCCCCGCCTGCAAAAACGCCATCTACAGCGGTCATCATGTGTTCGTTAACGGCAACCACACCGTCACTTTGCACTTCAATTTCCGGGAAGGTTTTTAACAAGGCGGAATCGATGTTTTGCCCCAGCGCTAAAATCGCGGTATCGGCCTCGATTATTTCATACTCGCCAGTGGATTGCGGCCGCCCCTTGTCGTCCAGAGACATGATTTCAACCTTGATTTGACTGCCTTCAATGCCAACGATGGTGCGCAACCAGTGAAACACCACGCCTTCTTCCATCGCTTCGGCGGCTTCAAAATCATGTGCGGGCATGTTTTTGCGATCGCGCCGGTAGATCACCATGGTTTCCGCGCCCAGCCGTTTGGCGGTTCGCGCCGCATCCATCGCGGTATTGCCGCCGCCGTAAATAGCAACCCGTTTGCCGATTTGAGGCGGTTTGCCCAAACCTATGTTACGTAAAAAGGTAACCGCATCCTGGGTATCGCTTTCACTGTCTAAGGGAATTTCTACCGACCGTCCGATATGCGCGCCTACGGCCACAAAAACCGCATCGAAGCGTCCAGCTTCTTTTTCGGCTTTTAAGTCTTCAACTTTTTGGTTGAGCGTGATCTTTACGCCCATATTTTCAATGCGTTTGACTTCGGCAGCTAACACGTCACGCGGCAAACGGTAGGACGGAATGCCAAAGTGCATCATGCCTCCCGCTATCGGCCCCGCGTCCCTGATTTCAACTTCATGGCCTAATCGGGCAAGATGATAAGCCGCCGACAAACCGCTGGGGCCTGCCCCGACCACCAACACGCGCTTATTGGATTTTTCACCGACGATTTGCGGCGTCCAGCCCTGTTCAAAGGCCATATCGCCCAAAAAGCGCTCAACTGCATGAATACTGACCGCACCGTCTACCACTACCCGATTGCAAGCCGTTTCGCAAGGATGGTAGCAAACGCGGCCATGTACAGCCGGCATCGGATTGTTTTCCAGCAGCTGATTCCAGGCTTCCTGATAGCGTCCTGCCTGAGCCAAATCCAACCAAGCCTGAATATTTTCACCGGCCGGACAGGCATTATTGCAAGGCGGCAGATAGTCTTCGTAAACAGGCACACGCCGTTGCAGCGGCCCAGTGCCGGTGCTTAAGGTCAGGTCGGGAGGAGTGGTCATATCTTGATATTTCATATGCGCTTAACTCTTGGTTGTTTTTCAGATTTCACGTCAGGCTTCCCTGCCTGGCGCCCTTCGGGTAAATGCAAATCTGTTCCAGACAGATTTGTATTGCCGTGTGTAACTTGCAATGGCCCAGTCAGACAGTAATTTCAAACTAAAATACCCGTGTTGGCAAGATGCTGCCACTTTTAATATATTCTAACCCGTAAGACAGGTTCGGAGTTAGGCAATCCGCAATAATTAAAATCCATATTATTAGACTTTTGTTTCCAGTATTCAATGATCAGAAAGATCTTATAAACCGGGTTGGTGTGTCCGGCATTTGTGGGTATTTGACAGACCTTCATTCCAATAGCAAGTTGTCAATACGCAATCGATCCAACTTGACACTGCGCTAAAGCTATCGGCATTATGGTACACTCTGAAGAAAACCATCCAGCCATGGCAAAAAATCAACTAATCCGATCATTGCCTATGTCGTATTTTAGAACAGGATAATTATGCAAAATCAAACTAAACACCATGCAATATTCGGTTTATTTTTTGCAATTTCACTCGGCTTAATGCCCGCTACCAAAGGGATGGCGGATGACTTGCAAGCCCCGCAGCAAGTCATACAAAGCGTTTCAACGCAATTACAGCAAAAACTGAAGGACAAAGCCTTTACCAAGAATTTTGCACAAGTTACGCGGTTCGTTAACGGCGTTATTGACCCGCATACGGATTTCGACAAAATTTCGCCGTTAGTGCTGGGAAAGCACTGGAAAGCAGCAACAACTGACGAACAGGAACGTTTTAAACATGAATTTCAAACACTGATAGTAAGAACCTATTCCAGGGCGTTTGTGGAATATAACGACTGGACCATGCGTTTCATGCCTCTTGAAATGTCGAATGAAGCCACAAAAGTCGTCGTCAAAACACAAGTTCTGCAACCAGGTCTGCAACCTGTTGACGTGAATTACCGAATGCTCCTGAGCAACGGCGAATGGAAAGTCTACGATATTTTGATTGGCGGTGTGAGTCTGGTGACTAATTACCGCTCAACCTTTAACGACGAAATTCAAACCAAAGGTTCATTAAGCGCCGTTATTGATAATCTGGTTAAACGCAATGCCGAAGCGCTTGCAGCAAAAGACTCCTAATGGCAGAGTTCAACCACAAACTAAAAAACCTCTTCCACACCTTAACGCTTTTTCTTTGTATGGGCGTTATTTTGTCGTTAGTCGGTTTTATGTTAGCCGGGGTCGAGGGCATTTTGTGGGCGGCATTTTTAGGCGTTCTTATACTGGTTATTAGTCCGAACCTATCGCCGGCTTTCATCTTTTCTCTTTATGGGGGTAGATTGCTATCGGCAGATGATGCACCCGACCTTTACCAGATAACACATGAACTGGCTGCTCGTGCCGACTTACCCGCACCGCCCGCGCTTTACTACCTGCCCAGTCAAATGATGAATGCGTTCTCCGTGGGCACGTCCGAAAATTCGGCAATCGGCCTTAGCGATGCGCTGCTCAATACACTGACTATGCGAGAAATAATTGCTGTACTGGCGCATGAAATCAGTCATATTCAGCATAATGATGTGCGCGTGATGACTTATGCCGATGTCATCAGCAGGATTACCAACACCTTGTCTTTAACAGGTTTTTTGTTAATTTTTTTAAATTTACCACTGTATTTCTTGGGGATGGTTACGATTTCGTGGTTTGCAGTAGGCATACTCATTGTGGCTCCGAACATTATGAGTTTCCTGCAACTTTCATTATCTCGCATGAGGGAGTTTGATGCTGATCGCCAGGCCGTATTATTAACGGGTGATCCCGAAGGTCTGGCAATGGCATTAGGGAAATTGGAAGCCTATGAGACCTCAATTTTCGACATTCTATTGGGTCACGGTCATAGCGCATCGATCCCATCAATCCTCAGGACGCATCCTGTCACCGAAGAAAGAATAGAACGGCTGTTAAATTTAAAAGAATTACCGAATCAGGCACTGAAATATACAAAACATGACCGGTTTACTGTGCCTGTTCACTATCAAAAATCGGTTAGAAAACCCCGCTGGCATTTGGGCGGGTTTTGGTACTAAGACATTCTAAATGCCGCCCAGATGCAATCCCTAATTCTCGGATTTACGAATAAACTCCTTTTTAATCTTGGTAAACTGCAACAGCTGGGCTTCAACCCGACCGTTAAACGATTCCGGCTGATAAACGCCTTGCTCGTTGGCAACACCGGCCTCCATTCCGGTTAGCAACTCAACCGCTTCATCCACGGTTGTTACGGCGTAGATGCTGAATTGGCCGGATTGAGCGGCATGCACCACATCCCAACGCAGCATCAAATGTTTAATATTAGTGGCTGGAATAATCACACCCTGAGTCCCTGTTAAACCTTTTTTAGCGCAAATATCGAAGAACCCTTCAATTTTTTCATTAACCCTGCCTATCGGCTGCACATTGCCCAGTTGATTGACCGAGCCGGTGATAGCCAGATCCTGCCGTAACGGAATCTGGGCGACCGACGATAAAATAGCGCAAAGCTCAGCAAGAGAGGCGCTGTCGCCTTCAATGTGTCCGTAGGATTGTTCAAATACCAGACTGACCGCTACCGAAAACGGCGTTTTCCGGGAATACCGGGCGGCGATAAAACTCGACAAAATCAATACGCCTTTTGAATGAATAGCACCGCCCAATTCGGTTTCGCGTTCAATATCCACCACTTTTCCGCTGCCTAAACGGGTGGTTGCAGTGATCCGGGAGGGTTGTCCAAAGCTGAACTCGCCGAGCTGCAATACCGAAAGGCCGTTGACCTGACCGGTGACCTTACCTTCAGTGTCAATTAATACCGTGCCACGGTGGATATTCTCATACAGTTTTTCCCTGAGTTTATCCAGCCGATGTATCTTATGGTCAATCGCCTGTTGCACATCGCTGTTGGCGATATGTTCATGACCGTTATTATCCGCCCAATAGTCCGATTCTGTTAACAAGTCAGTGATGCTACGCAAATGGGTCAGCAATTTATCCGCATCACCGCTCATTCTGGAGCTGTGCTCGATAACCCTGGCGACTGCATTCGGGCTCAGCGGACGCAGTTTTTCGCGGCGGGCGATAGTCGCCAGTAATCGTGGGTAATCTTGACCGCTGCCTTCTCTGGACACCGATTCGTCAAAATCGGCGGCGATTTTAAAGAGATCGTGAAACTCCGGGTCATACTCGCTTAGCAGATAATAAATCAGCGGCTCACCCATCAGGATGAGTTTTAAATTAAGCGGTATGGGTTCCGGCTCCAGCGATGAGGCGCTAATCAGACTGAGCGCACGCTCCAGCGATTCAATACGGATTTCGCCGGATTGCAGGGTTCTCTTGAGCGTGTCCCAGGCATAAGGTTGAAACAGCAGTTTTCGGGCATCGATAATCAAATAACCGCCATTGGCTTTATGCAGCGCGCCGGGTTTAATCATCGTGAAATCGGTAACTAGCGAACCCATGTATGCCTGATGATCGATACGCCCAACCAGATTGCTGTAATTCGGATGATCTTCGTAAATGACCGGCGCGGATTTCTTGTTGCTAAAATCCACCATCAGGTTAACGTAATAGCGCTTAAACGGATTAGGTTCCTGCGTCAACTCCATAAAAGAAAATTTTTTTTCACTACGCGGAAGAAAATCCAGCACATGTTCAATAATATCTTGTTGAGCATCATTCAGATAACTAAGAACGGCTTCCTGTTTGGCGTATTTTTCGATCAGATCGTCTATGGAATGATTGACGGCCTGCTCGGCAACTTCGCGGTTGAGCGCTTGCAGTTTGCGCTTGGTTTCCTTACGCCAGATGGGGAAGTTTTTCAGCAATGTTGCCAGGCGTTCCTGCAAGTTAAAAATAGTTTTTTGTATTTCATGCTGCTTGTCTTTATCAAACTTATTAAACTGCTCGGGGCTGATAATTTCGTTGTTTTCATTCGAAGGGGAAAATGCGTAACCGGTTGCAGTTTCCGTCAGAATAATATGGGCATTAGCCGCCTCTTCGCGTAACTGGCTGAGTTCATTTATTTCCCGTTGCCGCGATTCGCTTTCAACTTCGCCCGTTCTGGAACGGTATTCGTCGCCGTCAAACGCCGCAGGTATGGCGACACCCAGCTCGTCAATCAACTGCGCCATATCGTGCTGAAAAACCTTGCCTTCTCCCGGCATGAATTTAATGGCCGTCGGTTTAGCCGGTTGGCTAAAATTGTTAACATAACACCAGTCCGAAGGAATGTTTTGCCGACTGGCTTCGTGTTCGACCAACTGTCGTACTGTAGTTAATTTACCGGTGCCGGAAGGTGCCATTGCAAAGATATTGTAACCGTTTTTATGCATGCGAATGCCCAATTTAATGGCTTCCACAGCGCGTTGCTGACCGACGGCAATGTCAATGTCTTCAAGTTCCTCGGTTGAGTTAAATTTTAATTGTTCAACATTGCATGGCTTATAGAGCTGTGAAGGATCCAACGGTGTATTTTTCATTAGGTTATGGACTCTGCGTGGAAAACTCAGTTTATTAATGGGTAACGATAAATATACGCTACCTCGCTTGATGCAAAAAACCATACCCTAATAAAAGCGATGATCTATTTTAAAATATAATTTTTTTAATATTAATAATTAAGATCGCTAAAAACTAACGATGAAACTTATATTTTAATAGTAACCGCTATTTGGCCGCATTTCCAGAATATTCTTACACCCAGCATTAGTGTTTGCACTGACCTGCTTTTCTTCAGACAACGCCTTACCCAAGTCGGCGGATGGTGTGTTTAGGCCGACAATGGCTGTTTTCAAGGTAAAGAATCACACAATCAAATTGGCTCATCCACCTGATTTAAACGCCGACGCCTAAAAAATTTCAACTCGTATCGCTTAATATTTATTCATTTTTAGCGTATTTTTTGATATACGCCGCGCTATAGGTACTTATACCAATATGTTTATTCTAAATTTTTTGTTCCAATGGCTACAGCTGGATTTTTCTTTAACTTATCAAAAAGACTTTAGACTAATCGAGCAACATAGCTGTAAGTGAGGTAAAAAGATGAGCGCATCCGTTCATGAAATAAATTTAATCCCTGAAGGATCCATTACACCGATAAATCTTCCTGACTGTTACACCAAAATTGCAGAACTTGCCTTTTACAAAGCAGAAATCAGAGGTTTTGAGCCAGGTCATGAACTTGATGACTGGATTGAAGCAGAGCGTAAATTTAAAGAAATGATAGCTAAAAATATCCCTCACTAAGCCAATCATGCTGGTATTTTAAATTGACTTATGTATTACTGGAGTTGTTATGAAAAATACAAAAAGTCTATTCGGTTAACTGCCTGGTAGATAGCTATCGTCACCTTAAGTAATGCGATAATTACTTAATGCAAATCAAATTTATTATTTAGGATTTCAATTATGTCTACAAATACAGGTACAGTTAAATGGTTTAACGCTAGCAAAGGCTTCGGTTTCATCGAACAGGAAAAAGGCCCTGATGTTTTCGTTCATTACAGCAATATCAGTAGCACGGGGTTTAAGTCATTGACTGATGGACAACGAGTGCAATTCAATGTGACGCAGGGGAAAAAAGGTCCGCAAGCTGAGGATTTAATTATTCTCTGATGCTGCAACAGACAATCCTCATATTTAACCTCAATAAGGTGACAACATCATGCAAATCCCATTACAAATAACTTTTCGTGGGATACCTCATTCCGATGCAGTTGAGGCCAAAATCCGTGAAAAAGCTAACAAGCTGGATAGATTCCACTCACATATTATGAGTTGCAGGGTTGCAGTGGAAGCCGAGCACCAGCGCCACCATCAAGGCAATCAATACCATATCCGTATTGATATCACCACGCCGCGCAAGGAATTGGTCATCAGCCGTGAGCATCATGACAAACAGGCTTATGAAGATATTTATGTAGCCATACGTGATGCTTTTAACGCGGCGACAAGGCAGCTGGAAGATTATGCACGAATTCAGCAAGGTAAGGTTAAAACCCATGACTTGCAAAGCACCGGAACCGTGGTTCGCTTGTTACCGGAAAAAGATCATGGCTTTATTGATGCAGAGGACGGTCATGAAGTTTACTTCCACCGAAACAGTGTGACAGGAGCGGGATTTGATGCGTTAAACGTTGGCGACGAAATTCGCTATATCGAAGAAAAAGACGATCTCGGCCCACAAGCCAGCATTGTTTACCCCTAA
>CAZAUB010000042.1:0-10934 GCA_964488195.1 uncultured Methylobacter sp.
AGTGAGGCTGGGCGTTGAATTGAACTATATCGGCATGGGCTTTGGCAAAGCCCGATAGGCTTTCGTCAAGCAGGGTATCAATGCTATTGATCAGTTTTTTCATTGCAGTGGCTCCGGTGGGTTCAGGTTTTTTGATGATAGCGTGTGCGGTGAGCCTGATCTATCAGCTTTAATGCGTAGCTGTCAGTTTCTCAATGCTTGGGTCACGGCGCGGATGTCCGGCATAACCCAGGTTGGTCGATAATCCGTGGCCTTAAAATCATCTTCGGTGGATACGCCTGATAAAACCATCAGGCTGCGTATGCCGGTGCGTACGGCACCAAGAATATCGGTCTCCAACCGGTCGCCGATAGCCACTGTTTGGGCAGGATCAACGCCCAGCAATGCGAGGGCTTGCTGGTAGATAATGGGCTCAGGCTTGCCAATGATGGTTGGGGTTACGCCGGTGGCCGCTTGTAATGCCGCCAGAATTGCGCCGTTGCCGTGGGTGAGACCGCGCTCTGTCGGCAACGTGGTATCGGCATTAGTGCCAATAAATTTGGCTCCGGCGCGAATATTCAGCGTGGCGGTTGCCAGTTTGTCCCAGGACAAGTTTTTATCCATACCGCAGACAACAATGTCAGCGCCCATGTTGGGGTTATCTTTGTCATCATTCAATTCGTACAGTTCGGTCAAGGTAAAGCCGCGTTCGATCAGTGGCTGTCTAGCGCCATCTTCGCCGATCACAAATACGCGAGTTTTCGAAGGATTGGTATGCTCGGCCAGGTATAGCGCCGTTGCCATGCTGGAGGTCAGGATTTCATCAGGGGTTACCTGTACGCCCATTTCTGCCAGTTTGATGACATATTGCTCCTGGGTCAGCCTAGCGTTATTGGTTGCCAGAATAAAGAGGATCTGTTGATCTCGTAAGGTTTGAAAAAAGTCAGTCAATCCAGGCATAGGCTGTTCGCCGTGCCATAAAACGCCATCCATGTCGATAATGAGTGCACGTATATTGGTAAAAGGTTCCATCAGGTTGTTTCTCTCTGTGTTGGGGCTTGTTATTATAATCTGAAGTTTCCCGGTTTTTAAACAAAGCCAATCGCGCTGCCTATGAGGGATAGGGATTTAATGCAGGGTTTGCACAATTTATAGCAAACCCCACTTTAATTGGTTTTCCTATATACGTCACGAGCACAAAAACTGGGAAACTTCAGATTATAATTTGTATCGAATGCAAAGCGTGCATTCCAAGGGATAACGTTTGAAGCTTGACATAAAAAGCTTAATTTTGTCCAGGCTCGTATCATAGTGTTGATGAGGCGAGTGGTCAGCACTAAATCATAAAGTCGTCCAAACACGGCATTGTAAAAGCCGAAAAATGAGCTACTACAGAATGGATGTTGAACAAAAAAGCTTACGATGGCTTGGATAATGCGGTTTGGTTTGTGCTCATAATGGGCGGAAAGAGGTAGTATAATTAAGGGCATGCGGGAAGTTGGAAGGGTCTCGAAGGTATAAAATAAAATCCATAACATTTTGCCTGTATATTTCATTCATTCAGTCGTTGTCCATGTGCCAACGCAGAACATTGAGCATTGGGCATTGACATATGTCCCCTTTCTACTTTAAAGTTGCATTCGCATAAGCAGTAAGTAACTAAAATTATAACTATTACTATAAACCATCGGAGCACGCATCATGGCAAAACCATTAATACAAATGGCATTAGATTCATTGGATTTCGACCAAACAGTAGGCCTTGCTACCTTAGTAGCTCCTTATGTTGATATTTTTGAAATCGGAACCCCATGCATCAAATATAATGGCCTTAACCTGGTTAAAGAATTAAGAGCAAGATTTCCAGATAAATTGCTTTTGGTTGATCTTAAAACTATGGACGCAGGCGAGTACGAAGCAACACCTTTCTATGCGGCAGGTGCTGATATTTGTACAGTCTTAGGTGTATCTGGCCTTGCAACTTGTGCAGGTGTCATCAAAGCAGCCAATGCATACGGTGCAGAAGCTCAAATCGATTTGATAAATGTTGACGATAAAATTGCGTGCGCGCGTGCAACTGCCGACATGGGCGCTCATATCATGGGTATTCATACAGGTCTTGATGCACAAGCCGCAGGTCATACTCCTTTCGCTGATTTGAATGATATCGCAAGATTAGGCTTAAACGTCAGAATTTCTGTTGCCGGTGGTATTAAACCGTCAACTGTACAAGATGTAGTTCGCGCAGGGGCAAACATTATTGTAGTTGGAGCCGCAATCTATGGCGCTGCTTCACCAGCTGATGCGGCTCGTGAAATTCGCGAATTGGTTGATGCGGTATAATTATGCATCAGCAACTTATCATAGAAAAGATTTCAGGTGTTCTTGAAGCTACAGATGATACGTATGATGTAAAGTTGACCCACTTGCTTGATAACGCCAAGCGCATATTTATTGCAGGTGCTGGGCGTTCCAAGCTTGTTGGTAATTTTTTTGCAATGAGGCTGGTTCACGGCGGTTACGATGTCAGTGTCGTAGGTGAAATTGTGACGCCGAGCATTAAAAACGGTGACTTATTGATCATTATTTCCGGATCCGGAGAGACTGAACAATTAATAGCATTCACTAAAAGTGCAAAAAAAATAGGTGCTAACATCGTTTTGATTTCTGCGAAAAGTAGCTCAACCATTGGCGATCTGGCAGATGCGGTATTTCAAGTCGGTAACCCGGAACAATATGGTAAGGTTTTAGGGATGCCCATGGGGACTGTGTTTGAACTGTCTACCTTGTTATTTTTGGAAGCAACTATTTCTCATATTATCCATGATAAGGGAATTGCTGAAGAAGTAATGAGAGAAAGGCACGCTAATTTAGAATAGCGGCACAGGAGCGAGTGGCTATGACCACTCGTTCTAAATCCTTGTGGTAAACGCCGAAAGAACATTTTGTGACAGAGTCGATCAGGCTGAAAATTCACCATTTAGTAATCTAATAATAGTAAGGAGAAGAATATGACTTCGCGTCGAGAATTAGCGAACGCCATACGCGCTTTGAGCATGGATGCCGTGCAGAAAGCAAACTCTGGGCATCCAGGCGCGCCTATGGGAATGGCGGATATCGCCGAGGTTTTGTGGAATGATCACCTGCGCCACAATCCGTCCAATCCGAAATGGTCAGATCGTGACCGCTTTGTTCTTTCCAACGGTCACGGTTCAATGCTGATTTATTCACTATTGCATTTGAGTGGCTATGATTTGCCTATGAGTGAATTAGCCTCTTTCCGTCAATTACATTCAAAATGTGCGGGACATCCTGAATACAGTTATGCACCAGGCATTGAAACAACGACCGGACCGTTAGGGCAAGGTATTGCCAATGGTGTAGGCTTTGCGATGGCTGAAAAGCTGCTTGCAGACCAATTCAACCGTCCAGGTCATAAAATTGTTGATCACCATACCTATGTATTCATGGGCGATGGCTGTTTGATGGAAGGCATTTCTCATGAAGCCTGTGCATTAGCGGGTACTTGGGGTTTAGGCGGCTTAATCGCTTTCTGGGATGATAACGGTATTTCTATCGATGGACATATTGAAGGCTGGTACACGGATGATACAGTAAAACGTTTTGAAGCTTACGGTTGGCATGTTCTGTCAGTAGACGGACATAATCCTGAAGAGATTTCCAAGGCAATTGTCATGGCTAAAGCGATGACTGATATGCCTTCATTAATCTGCTGCAAAACAACCATTGGTTTTGGATCGCCAAACAAAGCCGGCACTCATGAATGTCATGGTGCGGCTTTAGGTCAACCTGAAATTAATTTAACTAAAGCAGCTTTAGGCTGGGATCACGAAGCATTTATCATTCCAGAAGATGTTTATGCAGGCTGGGATGCTAAAGCAAAAGGCGCGAGAACCGAAGCGGCATGGGATACAAAATTCGCAGCCTACGAGGCAGAGTATCCAGAATTGGCTGCAGAATTCAAACGTCGTATGGCGGGTGATCTACCGGGCGTGTGGCAAGCAGCGGCTGACGCATTGATTGCTGAAACCAACGCAAAAGCAGAAAATCTTGCCACACGTCAATCTTCACAAAAAGTAATTGGCGGATTAGCCCCCACATTGCCTGAATTTTTAGGTGGTTCTGCGGACCTAACCGGCTCAAACTTAACCAGTTGCAGCAGCTTCAAGCATGTCAGCGGTAAAGAGATGGGTAATTACATCTCCTACGGCGTGCGTGAGTTTGGTATGTACACTATCATGAACGGTATGGCGTTACATGGTGGCTTATTGCCTTTCGGCGGAACATTCCACATGTTCTCTGATTATGCGAAAAGTGCTTTTCGTATGTCTGCGTTAATGAAAATTCGCACCATTGCTGTTTTAACTCATGATTCTATTGGTCAAGGGGAAGACGGTCCAACGCATCAGCCGATTGAGAATACTTCTGCTATGCGTTACATTCCGAATATGGATGTTTGGCGACCTGCCGATACCACAGAAACAGCGGTTTCCTGGGTAATGGCAATTGAACGTATGACAGGGCCTACAAGCTTAGTGTTAAGCCGCCAAGGCCTGCCTTTCATAGCGCGTACTGATGAACAAATCGCAGCTATCCGTAAAGGGGCATACATTATTTCTGAAGCAGCAGGCAATGCCCAAGTTATCCTCATTGCAACCGGTTCAGAAGTTGATTTAGCAATAAAATCACAAGCAGCCTTAGCAGAAAAAGGTATTCAAGCGCGTGTTGTTTCAATGCCATCAACAAATGTATTTGATCGTCAAGACCAAGCTTATAAAGACAGCGTATTAACACCCGGTGTAAAACGTGTTGCGATTGAAGCAGGTATTACTGATTTTTGGCGTAAATATGTTGGTTTAGAAGGCGCAGTTGTCGGTATTGATACTTTCGGCGAATCTGCACCTGGCGGCGTATTGATGAAACACTTCGGCTTTACTGTTGAAAACGTTGTCAAAAACGTAGAAGCGGTACTTTAATTTTAAAGGCCATGTTTGCGTTAGTTGTTGCTCATTGATAAAACATATTGATTGGTTTAAAAGCACAACGAACGCAGATATGGCTACTCTAAAAACAACGCATAGAGGGGGATTCACACGTGAAAATAAATAATTTGACGAATGGTTTAGTTGCTACACTGTTATTGGTCAGTCCCATAGTAGGGGCAGAAACAGAATATCCAGCTTCAGATTTCAAGCCAAAAGTAATTTATCAGGATACGGGCAGTAGCCAAAACAAGTCAGCATCTGCGACGGTATCGACCAAGCAGGCCAGTTCGGATGAAGTGGATTCAAGATATCCAGCGGCAGACTTTGAGCCAAAGGTTCTATATAAGGATACTGACTATAAGCCAAGCAAGTCTACCGAAACATCGTCGACGGCTGAACGAGCTACGACAAGTGATGCAGCAGTAAGCGGAGCGGTAAAAGCTGAAGAAGAGTCAATGATGAGTTACTTGCTTGGGTTGGTCGCTTTTGCCGTGGCTGGGTATCTTTTCTTTACTAAGCGCGAGTCAAAAGCCAAAGCCAGCGGTTCAGGAGCATATTCCGGTCAGCCTAGTGGACTTTCCGGTGTTGCTCGATACCTGAGAAAACATAATATGGGTGCGGTAACCGGTGTTGCCAGATACTTGGAAAGCCAGGTTGCATCTGTAAAAGGCTCAGCGGCGACAAGTAGCGTTGAAAAGTACCTTGAAAAACAAGCTAAATCTGCAAAAGAAAAATCAGCACAAGCGGGAACCGGAGTTGAAAAATACATGCGCGACCGGGGGTGATAAGTGGATCAAAATTACTTGATCGATTTAGTGTCTGGGCTGTTTGGTTCCAAAAGGGAGGTTGAAACTCGAAGCAGTCGTCCCCGGGCATATTTGAGTGTCCCTAGTGGACTAACTGGAGTTGCCAAGTATTTGAAAAGGCAGGAAGTTGTGCCGGGGATAAGCGGAGTTGCGAGGTATCTGAAAAACCTGGAAGAGTTGTCGGCAGTCAATGAGGTTGCTGGTTCCTTGGAAAATTACGAAGAAGCGTTAATAGCAGGCGTTGGTCAGGAGCTCGAAAACCAGCAAGAAACAGTATCCAGTGTTGCCAAGTACTTGGAGAAACTGGATCAGTTTCCTGTAAGCAGTGTCGCCAAGTATATGGCAAGACAGGCTATATTCACAAAAAAAGCGCCGAAAATAAGCGGTGTTGCTAAGTATATGGCAAAGCATGCTGCCGTTACAAAAAAAGCACCTGCAGTAAGCAGCGTTGCAAAATATGTGGAAAAACAAGCGAAGTCGCCTGTTATCAGCAGTGTTTCTAAGTATTTAATGAAGCAGACTATATCTGCCAGAAATACAGCAGCGGCAACGAGGGTCGGTAAATATCTTGAAGACGAGTCCATCGTCGCAAGAAAAGCTGCCGCCGCCGCGATAGTTGCCAGGTATCTGGAAGAGCAGCGCCTACTTGCAAAAGAGCAAGAAAAAGAAAAAGAAAAAGAACAGCAGTTGGCGAGAGAAAAAGAGATGCAAAAGGCACAGGAAAGAGCCGTGGCTGCTACTGCAGCAACCGGAGTGGCTAGGTATTTGGAAGAGCAGGCAATTCTGGCGAAAGAAAAACCACCGGTAAGCGGTGTTGCCAAGTATGTGGCAAAACAAATTATATCCAGAAAAGAAGCGCCTATTTTAAGTGGCGTTGCAAAGTACGTAGCAAGACAGGCAATTCATGCAAAAGAAGCTCCGATTGTAAGTAAAGTTGCAAAGTACCTGGAAAGAGAGTCGATGACGGTAAAGAAAATGCCTAAAGCAAGCGGAGTTGCCAAATATATGGAAAAGAAGGCAGCAGCTCCGGCTGCAAGTAGCGTCTCTAAATACATGACTAGGCAAAATATTTCTGCAAAAGCAAACCTAGAAAAAGTGTGATTTGTCTGTAAAGTATTAGATGTCTTTGTACGTGAGCGGAAGACCTCTATGCGAGATACCCGCTCATCGTTGTGATCAAGGCGATCATGTGGATCGCTAAAGTTGAGTGAGATGAAGCGCAGGCGCTATCGTGCGTGGCTTCCAAAACAAAATGGATTTGATTTTGGAGTGCTGCGAAAAATGACCCATCAAAACTAATCGCTGTCATCCCAGATGGGTAGGTTTTTGCTTTTTGATGATTAATTACTGCTGCTCACGGTATAATCCTATCCCTGCAATTATATTGGATGTCATACGCGTATATTCTGAATATATTTGGAAATGACGAGTGTATGTCCTGATTTTTTTTAAATTTTAAAATTAAAAGGAGCCCCTAATGGCAAAGACTTTACTTGAACAACTGAGAGAAATGACCGTGGTTGTAGCCGATACTGGTGATATCCAAGCTATCGAAACGTTCAAGCCGCGCGATGCGACGACTAATCCTTCGTTGATTACTGCCGCAGCTCAAATGCCACAATATCAAGGAATCGTCGATGATACCTTGAAAGGTGCCAGAGATACTTTAGGTAAAGATGCATCTGCAGCGCAAGTGGCTACCCTCGCTTTTGAACGCTTGGCCGTTTCCTTCGGACGAAAGATACTTGAAGTCATTCCAGGACGGGTTTCCACTGAGGTAGATGCTCGTCTTTCTTTCGACACCGATGCCAGCGTCCGCGTAGGCCGTGAATTGATTGCCATGTATGAAGCGCAAGGCGTCGCACGTGAACGTGTTTTGATCAAAATTGCCGCTACTTGGGAAGGAATACAAGCTGCTGCAGTCCTTGAAAAAGAAGGTATTCACTGTAATCTGACTTTATTATTTGGGCTACATCAGGCAATCGCCTGTGCCGAGAACGGAATTACACTGATTTCACCTTTCGTTGGACGCATTCTGGATTGGTACAAAAAAGATACCGGTCGTGATTCTTATGCGCCTGCTGAAGATCCAGGCGTGCTGTCGGTTACAGAAGTCTATAACTACTACAAAAAATTCGGCTATAAAACCGAAGTTATGGGTGCTAGCTTCCGTAATATTGGTGAGATAGTTGAATTGGCGGGTTGTGATTTATTGACCATTGCACCCTCCCTGTTAGCTGAACTTCAGTCTACCGAAGGTAATCTGGAGCGCAAGCTGGATCCTAAAAATGCAGCCAAAGCGTCAATTGAAAAAATAACCATAGACAAGGCGACCTTTGATCTCATGCATGCTGAAAACCGCATGGCTTCTGAAAAACTTGCAGAAGGTATCGATGGCTTCACCAAAGCGTTAGAGTCGTTAGAAGAAATTCTCGCGGCACGATTGGCGACTCTGGAAGGATAGGAAGTTTTAAGCCATCCGGCGGAGGAAGATTTCGTATCTTTTAAGCCGGATGGCGAAGGCTTTTATCCGCAATGTAACACGCAGGGACAGTGTCCCTGCGGCGCTACAAAATCAAGGTTTGCAAATAAAATAAATTTGAATTTGCAGGACGATGGTTTGTCGATGTCGTTTATGGCTTAAACAAATCAGGTATCGATTCTCGATCCTTTATAGCAACGCCAAGTTTGCCATCTATTTTAAGTCTCGACAGTTTTTAAGCTTAAAGCCTTTCGGCGGTGAGTTTTCAAACAGAGTACTTATGAAATCCCCCTAAATTTTAAAATCAATGTAGTAAATTGGGGTAAATCGGTTGGATGAGCCTTCGCAGTTAATATTCCTTCAGGCATTAAATCAAGCGTAGTAAGTTACGAGAGATTATAGGTTTTGAATGAAGGTGTTTATTGTGAAAATAATATCTGCTAATATTCAAACTGTACTGGATTTAGTCAGGTTGCTTGGTTAACCCAAGTGTTAAGTTTCGTAGACCCACCTCAATACGGAACCTAACTAAATAATAAGTGAGGTGAATTTTGGAAATATATTATGAATAATCTTACAGCGCTTTCATTAAGTATTGCCGGTCTGGCTGGATTAGCAACGTTTTTGGCAGTGGGGCCTCTTAGCGGTATCTTTCTTATATGGGCTGCAACCATTGCATGGGCGGCTTACTTTTTTCTGGGCGCCACTCAGGAAGCCTTAAAAAATACTATCGTATGTGGAATTTTCGGTGTTTTTATGGCCTGGTTAGCGGCTATTCAACTCACTAATATTCCATCTACAGCAGTACTTGGCTTCCCATTTTGGGCGGCTGTTACGGTAACTTGTTCAGTTTTGGTTATGTGTCTTGCGGCAAATATTCCAGCACTTGCAACAATACCGGCTAGCGTACTTGGTTACTCGTCTACATTTGCTTATCTGCTGCAAACGCCGGACAAATTGACTAAAGGCGTTCTGCTGAGCGCTTCCTTGGATAATCCTCTGGTTTTGATATCCATCTCTATTGTAGTGGGTACATACTTCGGACAGTGTTCTGGACAGTTGAGCGCAAAACTACAGGAAAAATAATCTAACCTGCGGCTGTAAGCTTAAGTCGAGTGATAAGAATTTCCAATAGTATTGTGCTTTTCTGATCGCCTCTCATCATCGTATTTAGTCTGTGGATTAATGAGGGGCGGTCAGCGCTTTTTATGTTTTGACATACCCCCATGGTGAGGCTGCACACGTAGCTCCAGCTATGCATACATGCAATGCAGATGATCCGGGCATTGGCATAACGAAAAATTGTCCATAGCCGATCAATCTGTCCAACCAACCAACCAACAAATGGTTGCCCCGATGTTCGGTAAGGTTCATTGTGAAAACCATGCCGCCCCCGCAATAAATACGGCGATGACCAGTCTTGGTCTGCCTTTCATGTCACGCTATCAGTGCGTTTCGTTTACGCTAATTGTCTAACCGTTTTGCATCCCGGATAATCGGTACATCCCCAGAACTGTTTACCTGTATTGTCACCACGCCGCGCAGTTCGCAATGTCATTAGAATTCCACATTTTGGGCATGAATTATCATCTTGCCGCTGTTTTTCCTCGGCCAGTGTTTTGACGTGCCTTGCATGATCAATGTGGGTCCTGATCGATGGCTTTAACCGGTGGTCGGATGGACTGAATCTTAGTGCGAATGGCCATAACATCACTATCACTTAGAATAGCTCTCATCTTACTTTTTATAAAGCGGATATAACCGCTCCTATAAACAACATTGTCCGGCATTGCGGTTTTGAAAGTGCTGTCGCCGGACATAACCAAGCCTCACACTGAATACAGCGAATAATAACTGTTGTCCAAGGTAGAAGCACTAGAGTCTGATGACTTTGTTTTCTGTATGTTGATCAGCCAATAGTTTTACAGAATGAATGCGCCTATTCTCTACATCTAAAAGCTCTTTGTCGACGCCGCAAACGGTAATGGACCATAAGCCGCTATCCAGTCGGCAGATCCAGTCTTTTTCTTTTAAGTACCAAAGATGAAATTCGAGATGCTCGTGCGGACAGCCTGTTAAACGTTCCAGCTCGAGATTCCCGATTCCGGGATTTTGCATATTGTGCCTGCGCTTTACATACAAAATTGACAGCAATTTTTCCTGAATAACAGCATCTAACTCTAAACCCTCTCTGTCGCTTGCTTCCTCAACTAATTTTGAGCTGTATTCAGAATGCCTTTTGTAATTTAGGTCATACTGGGCTCGGTTTTCAGGATGTCTTAATATTTCGTACGCCTTTACGATGCCAGAAAATTTGAGAGGATTCCCGGTTTCAAGATGATCCGGGTGATAGCGTTGAGCCAGATAACGAAAAACTCGTTCTATCGTATCTGCATTTGCGTTAGGACTGATTTCCAGAGTCTCATAATAATCGGTAAATGCTGTCTCTTGCATAACCATGTTCTGCCTCTTTAAAGTAAAGGAGTAAAGTCTGTAATTATTTAGCCATATTTGTATGACGTGACTTGTCAGGAATCCTGCGGATATAAAAAACAAGCCCTGCCATAACAATAACGCTGAATAAATACTATTGTACTAAAATTAGTTTTATCTAATTAAATAATCAAGTGTAGAGAACAAATAAACTGACCGTAGTTATAG
>CAZAUB010000043.1:0-10884 GCA_964488195.1 uncultured Methylobacter sp.
TCCTGATCAAAAATGCGTTCGGCGCTCTGGTTGGTATACAGGACAAAACCCAGTTTATCCACCACCAATATGCCATCGGTAATGGTTTCAAGAATCAGGTCGAGGTTGGCAAAGTCTTCTGTCATTGGATTACGTAGCTTCCCGTCTTACGCGTTATTTGTAGATTTATTGGACAAAACATCACACAAACTTCCGGAAATATATTTATGAATAATGCTGGAAACCAGGGTTTGATAAGGAATGCCTTCCTCAAGCGCTCTTCTTTGAATGGCAGATAAATCGCGACTTGAAAGTCTGATATTGATTTTTTTGTCTTTTTTAAATGTTGCTTCGGCGGATTTTGCAATAGACACCCTTCTTTCAGGCGTTAAGCCCGACTCAAACTGACCCGCTTCAAACGCTTCTAAAAGTGCTTGTTCATCTTCATCTAATTTAAATTTTTTCATAAATCACCTCCAAAATATTGCTTGGTCGCCTTCCTGCTAGGAATAACTGTTTTCAGAAAAATCTCATCTTCTGTTTCAACATAGGGAACCAAATAGACATAATCATCAATAGCAACCACAAAGACACGCTGATGAGCATACTTTTCATCATTCGGGTGAGAAATGTCGTCCAACAACCCATCGCTCTGTAAACAGAACACAATATCCTCAAAAGAGATGCCTCGTTCTTTTACTAGTGCCCCGTGTGGGTATAAGCTTATAGTTCTTATCGGAATTCCAATTAAAGGGCTTCATATAGCTATTCAGAAAAATTTTGTTTTCTAGTTCACACGGGATCCGCGCTGCGGGTTGCCACAGAGCGCAGCGCGCCTCAACTGCATTCCCACGGAGCCCGTGGGAACGAGGATAAATCACATGATAATGGTATCTGATCCATTGCTATGCTGGGAGGTAATGGCGGCTATTACATCCGGCATTTTGGACAGGTTACCCAGCAATTTCAATACCGGCGCCGGCAGGTCACGCACCAGCATCGGTGTGGCGAATATATTATGCGATAGCGCTTTTTCGGGCATGTCCAGCACCTCCACCACGTCCAGCTGCCAGTATCCCGGCTTATAGGTAGCCGCCAGGACGGTACTGAGTTGCTCAACCAGCATTCTGAATTCAGCGTTGAGGGAAACGATATACAGTGTCAGAAGTAGTTTGATTCCTTCCTTGTCCACTTCCATAGACCGGCTGATGGAACTGGCAATGTGTCTGATTTGCTTGGATGACAGCGGCTTACTCGCCAGCTGGAAGTTCAATCCTTCATCGTGGGCAACCTTGAGCTGATCCATGTATTCGTTAGCAAAAGCCGTCACGATGTAGATGTTCATTGTGGCATCTATCGCCTTCAGACGGCGCAACGTTTCGACGCCATCAATGCCCGGCATCCTGAGATCGAGAAAAATCAGGTCGGGGCGTTCAGCCTGTGCCATTTCGATGCCTTGCAAGCCATTCTCCGCTTCGCGCACGGCATAGCCGGCCTCGCCCAGTACCAGATTGAATGCCCCGCGCACTGCGGGATCATCATCAATAACCAGTATTTTGTTTGTCATCACTATTCCTAATAAACTAATTAGCGTAACTACTCAGCAGTCAAAAATAGAAAAATAGAACGCTGATGACGCTGATAATTATGATTAAACAAGATTTTTATTGAATTATCTGTGTTCATCATATTCATCTGCGTCATCTGCGTTCCATTGTATTTGATGGCTGAGTAGTTACGTTTGAAAAAACTTTGCGTTTAAACTCTGGTTTTTTTCCGAAATTTAAGAGCAAACCCACTTCAATTTCTGTTGCTTTCAGATAATTGATTAATTGAAATTCGTGTTCTTTACATAAGGTTTCTGCTGCTTTTAATTCAACAATTACGCATCCTTCAACGATTAAATCTGCAAAATACTCTCCCACTTCTTTGCCTTCGTAATAAACTTTTATCTGTTTTTGTTTTTCAACGAATAAACCCATCGCGACAAGTTCAATGAACAATACATTCTCATAAACCTTCTCTAAAAATCCATATCCCAACGTATTGTATCCCTTGTAGAATGCCTCAATAATTTGTTCGGTAATTTCTGAATATTTATAATTATCGGCGTTTATCATATTCATCCGCGTCATCTGCGTTCCATTGTATTTGATGGCGCTGAGTAGTTACTAATCAGCTATCTTAAATTGTAATCTCATACAACAACCACCTGTTGCTTTATTATACGCCATTATATTTCCCCCGGTTTCCTCGATTAAACGGTGAGACACCGACAAGCCCAGTCCCGTTCCTTTACCCGGCGGTTTGGTGGTAAAGAACGGGTCAAATATCAGGGTGAGTAGGGCATCGGGAATGCCCGATCCATTGTCGCACACGGTCAGTTCCACCATCGTGTCATTCTGACGCGCGGCAATGTCGATGCGGGGTTGGCTGCATCCCGATAAGGCGTCTCTGGCATTGAGCAATAGATTGATCAGTATCTGTTGCAGGCTGTCAGCGTCACACATAATTAATGGCAGGTTATCGGGTAATTCGAACTGTATCTGGATATTGGCTTTCTTAAATTCCCCTTCCAGTAATGATAGAGTCTGGTTAATCGTGTCGCGGATTTGGCAGGTACCCGTCGGACTCGATTTTGTTCGGACATAAATCAGCATATTACGCACGATGGTCTTGATGCGTTCGATCTCATGCAGGGCTTTACCTAGCACCTCACGGGTTTTAGGGTCGGTAACTTTGCTTTCCGCAAACTCGACAAAGTTCATCACACCCATTAACGGATTGTTGATCTCATGCGCAACACCGCCCACCAGCGTGCCAAGGGCGGAAAGCTTTTCCATCTGCATCATGTGCTCCCGATTCTCTTGTAGCAGCGTACAGGCATGGCGCGTTTCATCCAGCAGGCGGGCATTTTCCAGCGAAATGGCGGCGTGCGAGGTCAGTAGCTCGGTCATGACGCTCTTTTCTGCGGTGAAGATTCCATCCGACAGCCGGTTTTCCAGGTAGAGTACGCCAATCAGCTCGGCTTGCTTGATCACGGGCAGGCACAACACCGAACGCAAGCCCAGCATCTGCACTTCGGGTGCATTTTGGAAATCGCCTTCCGTGCTTGCATCGCGCAGCACCACTTTTTCATGGGTGCGGAACACGTAATTGACGATGGCCTGGCAAACGCCGACTGCTTTGGTCAGGCTGTAGTGCAGAATGTTGATAGCTTGCTTTTTGCCGACATGGTTTTCCGCCACGATAACCAGTTCGTCCTGTTCTTTGATCAGCAAGTAGCCGTGTTGTGCGCCGGAACTTTCCAGTACCACGTTCATGATTTTTTGCAGCAGTTGCGCCAAGTCGATTTCGGCTGATAGCACCAGTGCAGATTTCATCAGGTAGTCAATATCGAGATTGGGCAGGGTAGACAGCTCCATAAAATCGGTTGCAGTTTCCAGGCTGCGTAGCGGTTTGTCCATCGGGGCAACGTCATGATGTTCCTGTAGCCGACCGCCCTTGTCGTCGGCGTGGCAGGCACGATACAGTCGCCGTGCCTCGGCATAGTAGATCGCGGCATCGCCCAGCGCTGCTTTGGTCAGCAAGTCGCCCAGGCTTTCGAACAGGTGTCCGGCGAGTAGGTCGTATTGTTGCGCCTGTGCTTCGGCAATGGCATCCAGATACAGATTGCGTGCTACACGCGACTCGCCTTTGACGCGGGCAATTTCAGCGTGAATAAAGGCTAGATAAGGCCGCAGTAAAGGGCCGAGTCGTGCCCAGGTCTCGATATTTTGTAGTAGCGGGGTGATTTCCGGTTCGATTTGGGTCCATGCCGACTCATCACCGAGTAAACGTAATCGATTAAGAATGCGGAACACAAACCACAAGCGTTTTAGCACGTTGTCGGTCAGGCCGTGCAGATAACGCTCGACAGCGGCCAGCGAAGTCGCCGCCGCTGTGTAATCGCCCAGATAGTGCTGACTGATGCCGAGCAGCACAAAATAGCTGCCGGACGCGGCGACGTAATTGTCGGTCGCCCAGCGCTGGAGTGTTTCTTCCATCGCCACCGGCTGGTAATCCGGCTTCATCGGCGCCACCCAGCCTGCCAGCACCGCCTCTGCCAGGGCGAGTGAAAAGGACAGCTGGTTTTTTCGCGAGAAGTTCAAACACTCCTCGGCGGTTTCTTCGATCAGACGCAAATTCTTGCCTTGAGCCTGCAAATTCCACATCAGCGGGCCGTAGGACAAGCCGGTGTTGTACAGGTCTCCGCAGTTTTTGCCGCACTGAATGGCTTTCAAGCAGTAGTCGGCAATGGCGGCGGGGTGGCTGCGCGAGTGCATATTGCACCAGACGATGCCGTTCATGCCACGCGTAGCTCCGAAGGTGTTGGGGTACTTGGCGCACAGGTTGTGTGCCAGGTCTTCGTAACGGAAGGCGAGCTCGAATTTTTCCTGTTCGCCCAGATTGAGTCCCATGATGGAGAAGGAATAGATGACCGATTCATCCATGCCGCCTGCCAGACAAAGCTGGGTAGATTGCGCAGCGGACAGGTAGAGTTGGGCGACCAGGCCGGACATGTAAAGATCCGGAATCAGCTCGCTGTAAAAGGCGAGTTCAATCTTGCTCTTGCGATCCTGAGTAAAGGGCATGTGCAGGATGGTATTCCACATATCGTCCTGCGCTTCAATCTGCGTCATCAAGGCTTGCATATGCCGCCGGGCTTGCGCCGAGTCGGCGGGTATGGATTTGTCGAAATAGGCCAGGCCACGGTTGGCGGTTTCGATGGCTTTATTAAAGTTGCCGAAAGAGGATAGCGAGGTAGTCTGTTCTGCCAGCGCTTCGGCCTTGTCAAAATCGCTGACGGCATGCTCGATGAGCTGATTGAGTAGCGCCTCGGAGGCTTCGTAGTGTCCACGCATCAGGTTAGTTTTGGCCAGTCGCTGGTAGATGCGGAAAGTTATTTCATAGGCGCTTTCCCAACAATCCGGCGGTAGTGTGTCGTGCGCAGTGAGGAAGAAGTCGTTGGCAGCATCGCCGGCCAGCGCATCCAACGCCTTGTTTCCGGCATGGAAGTTAAGATCAACCAGGCGGTAAAGCATGACCTGATCCAGATCTGCGGGACGCCCCCGGTTGAGGTGCATGGCAATGCTGAACAAATTATCCTGTGCCTCCAGATCGGCATCTGCCGGTATCTCGCTCAGCAGGCGATTGCCGATACGCCAGTGGATACCGGGGCGCGCCTGTTCATCGACTTGGCGCAGCACCGCTTCCTGCACCCGGTCATGCACAAATTGCAAGTCGGTTTTGTTCTCCAGCAGCATCCCCAGTGTCAGTACCGGTTTTAAGTTTTCGAACAGTTGTTCCAAGCCCATGTTGAGAACCAGCGCTATCTCCGCCACCGTGAAGCGGTTGCCCATGCAGGCACAGTAGTTGAGGATGTGCAGAGTGGCAGGCGGCAGCGTGCGCACCTTGGAGCTGAATAATTCGACCACGGTGGCCGGCATTTGCGTGTCGCGGATCTTGTTCATGTCCCATTGCCAGTACTGCTGCTCATTCGTGTACAGCAGATTTTCGTTGTACAGCCAGGCCAGACTCTCGCTTACAAACAGCGGATTGCCCTCGGTCAGCCGTGCGATAAACTGAGCCAGGTTGGCGGTCGTCCCCAGTGGCGAGTCCAGAATATAAGCCACCATCTCGTGGCAATCGTCTTCGTCCAGCGCCTCCAGGCGGATTTCCTGCAATGCGTCTTTGCGCTCCTGAATGTTACGAATCAGTTTGGTGAGCGGATGGGCGGCATCTACCTCGTTGTGACGATAGGCCCCTATGAAAAACAAATAAGGATGTTCTTTATGATTGGCGAAAATATTCTGCAAAAAATCGAAGGTGGCGGAGTCGCACCATTGCAAATCATCAATGAACAGCACCAGAGGATGCGCTTCGTCAGCCAGGCAGGCGAGAAAGCGTCCGAACAAATTATTGAAGCGGTTGCGCGCTTCCACCGGCGGCAGATGCGCCACTTCCGGCTGCGCACCGATGATGAATTCAAGTTCCGGCACCACATCAATAATCACCCGGCCATAGCTGCCCACGGCATCGAGAATTTTGGTCTGCCACTGCGTCACCTGCGTATCGCTTTCGGTCAGAAAGGTGCGCATTAAATTGCGTAGCGCCTGGATTAGCGAGCTGTAGGGAATATTCTTCTGGTACTGGTCGAACTTGCCCGAGGTGAAATAGCCGCGATGGCGCACCAGCGGTTTTTGCAGCTCCTGAATCAATCGGGTCTTGCCGATGCCGGAGAGGCCGGAGATGAACACGGAACGGAATGCGCCACACATGACCTCAGCGTATTCACGCTGGATCAGGTCGCACTCGGCATGGCGTCCGACCATTTTGGAAATGAAAATCATACGCTTGGTGCGATCACGCAAGCCGACAGGGAAGTCTGCACAAACGCCGGTCGCGGCATAGTCATCACGGCAGCGGATCAGGTCGGCCAACAGCCCGGCGGCGCTTTGATAGCGTTTTTCCGGTTGTTTGAACGTCAGCTTGGCGATGATCTTGCTGAGCTGGTGCGGAATTTTTGCATTGCTTTCGTGCACTTTGGGGACTTCTTCTGCCAAGTGCGAATGAATCAGCTCCAGCGGGTCGGTGGAAAAAAACGGCAGTTTGCCGGTAAGCAACTCGTAGAACACGATGCCCATCGAATACAGGTCGGTGGAAAAATCCACCCGATAATTAATGCGTCCGGTTTGCTCGGGTGAAGTATAGGCCAGCGTGCCGCGCACAAACTCAGGGTCGTAGATGAAATGGCTGACATCACGGATGTCCAGCGGCGTGATGAAATCGGTGAGGCGCAAGGTGAGTGTGCCCGGTTGCACCAGAATGTTGTGCGGCTTGATGCCGCCGTGGGTGATGCCGGCCTCATGCACAGCCTGCAAGGTATCCGCCAGGGCGCAGGCAATCGTAAAAAAATCCGCCAGATTGATTGTTGGATACGGAGCCGTCCAAGTAGTTAAAGTTTGCCCGGCAAACCACGGTTGCACGATAAAATGCACATCGGCACCGGCATCCGAATCCAGAGCCATCGGCGTACAGGCACGCGGGTCGTGCAGTACCTTGAGACGCTCGATTTTTTGCTGTAAATGGCGCGATTGGTCATCCCAACCGGATAGTAGTTTGAGTAGTTTGAGCACCAGCGGCTGGTCAGGCTGACTCTTGTGATAGCCCTTATACACTTGCGATTGCAGGCTCTCGCCGAGTTTTTCGGTGAGTATGTAGGATTGTAGTTTTGGGGTATCCGGCAACTGGTTTCTGTTCATGTTACATAACTACTTATCAATCAGAAAAATGGAACGCAGATGCCAAAAGTAGGCGCCTCTAGGCGACGCGGATGAATATGATGAACACAGATGATTATAAACATTCAGAAATTACTGAAAGTGGATTTGCTATTAACAATAGAAAGAAGTCAGAGTTTAAATGCAAAGTTTTTCCAAACAAGAAAAATCTTGTTTAATCATAATTATCAGCGTCATCTGCGTTCTATTATTAAAGTTAATTTGTATTTTAAAACAGTTCAGTCGACTATGGCCGAATTATTGACTCAAGAACTCTAATTTCCAACATGAATCCAACACTAGAAATCTTTTCTCAAGGCGAAGAAGTCGTTACCGGGCAAACTGTCGATACCAATGCGGCCTGGTTGTCGGAGCAAGTCGTAATCATGGGTTTTACCGTAACCCGGCATACCGCCGTGGGCGACAAAATGGATGACCTGATAGCCTTGCTGCAGGAAATTTCAGCGCGCGCAGATTGCTGTATTTGCACAGGCGGACTGGGGCCGACCAGTGATGATTTGACCGCCGAGGCCGTCGCCAAAGCGTTCGGCCTGCCGCTGGAATTTGACGGCGTTGCCTTTGAGCAGATTCAGCGGTTTTTTACACTCAGAAACCGGGTTATGCCCGAATCAAACCGCAAGCAGGCGATGTTTCCGAAGGGCGTCGAGCGTATCGACAATACCTGGGGCACAGCACCGGGTTTTTCCCTGCAAGTCGGGCGCTGCTGGTTTGCCTTTGTGCCCGGCGTACCCAGCGAAATGCGGCATTTATTTTTGGAATCAATACAACCAATGCTGGCAAGCCGGTTTTTGTTGCAGCCCGACAGATTAATCACCATCAGAACGTTTGGCCTAGGAGAGTCGGCCATTCAGCAGCGCATCAGCGCGATTGAAATCCCGACTCCGGTGCAGTTGGGTTTTTGTGCAGGCCCGGACGATGTGCAAACCAAATTGTTGTTTCCGCAGAATTATTCTGAAACAGCCATGACCGTTTTGGTGGACAAAGTTGCTGCGGAGCTGGGCGACCATGTTTTTGCCATTGACGGTTTCGGGCAGGCCAGCGGTGATCTGGTCTTTACGGTCGATCAGCTGATGACTGCCGGAAAGCACACGTTGGCCGTAATAGAAACAGCCAGTCAGGGTCTGTTGGCGGCCAAGTGCATAGGCTCAGAGTGGTTGCTGGAAACACGCTATGATCAATCTTTGCAAAGGCTGGGGCAAAAGCTCGCAGTCACCGTCAATGCCGATGATTTACCGGCAACCGCACAGGCCATCGCCGGCGAAACTCAAAAGACTTGCGCCGCCGATTTTGTGCTGGTTCAGCTCTACTCTGGGGACAATCAAACATTTCACGATAAAGAGCTAGCCATTATTCTATATAATACGCTGCTGACTAAAGATGGATTTAATCAAACCACCCATTCAGTGGCAGGCCCTATTAACGCCAAGCAAAACCAGGCGGCGTTACTGGCACTGGATTTATTACGACGTTATTTACAACATAAAGAACTTTAAAATGCCCTTATTACGATTGACCAACGTTTCCATCGCTTTTGGAACTCACGCTTTATTGAAAAATTCCGACTTTCAGCTCGATGCCGGGGAACGGGTCGGCTTGTTAGGCCGCAACGGCGAGGGCAAATCAACCTTGATGAAGATCATTGCCGGGAATATCCAGGCCGATCACGGCGACATTTGGCGGCAACCCGAATTAAAACTGGCATGGCTGGAGCAAACGCCCGACTTGCCGGATGACGCGACCATCTACGATGCCGTTGCCGGTGGCTTGGGCGAGTTGGGCGAGTGGATTACCCGCTATCACGCGCTGTCGTTAACCATGGATTACGATGACGACAAGGCCTTGAATGAGCTGGGCGATTTGCAGCACAAACTCGAAGCGCATAACGGCTGGCATTTCCAGCAACGGGTTGAGACTACTTTAAGCAAACTGGACTTGCCCGGCGAATTAAAAATCAGCGGCTTATCCGGCGGCTGGAAACGGCGCGTAGCTCTAGCCAGAGCCTTGGTTATAGAGCCGGAAGTGTTATTGCTGGATGAGCCGACCAACCATCTGGACTTTGAAAGCATTACCTGGCTGGAAGACCAGCTGCTGAATTTTCAGGGCGCGGTATTATTTGTGACCCATGACCGGTCGTTTCTGCAAAAACTGGCGACCCGTATTGTCGATTTGGATCGCGGCAATCTGGTGTCTTGGCAGGGAAGTTATGATGATTATTTGACCCGTAAAGCCGCAGCCCTGGAGGACGAAGCCAATCAAAATGCCGAGTTCGACAAGAAACTGGCCGATGAAGAAGTCTGGATCAGGCAGGGCGTAAAAGCCCGGCGCACCCGCAATGAAGGTCGGGTCAGGGCGCTGGAGAAATTGCGTAACGAACGCGCCCAACGCCGTAACACCCAAGGCACCAGCAAAATATCCCTGGACAGGGGCGACGCCTCCGGCAAAAAAGTCATCGAAGTTAATGACATCAGCTTTGGTTATGGGGACAGGCCGATTGTTAAGCATTTTTCCACGCTGATTCAGCGCGGCGACAAAATCGGCCTGATTGGTGCTAACGGAGCCGGTAAATCGACCTTGTTGAAATTGCTGTTGAAGCAGTTGGAACCCGACAGCGGCACGGTAGAGCAGGGCACTCGACTCGAAATCGCCTACTTCGACCAGTTGCGCGATCAACTCGACCCGGAAATGACCGTTGCCGAAACCGTCGCCGATGGTAATGATTTTGTCGAAATCGCCGGTAACCAACGGTATGTGATGTCGTATCTGGGCGATTTTCTGTTTGCTCCGGCCAGAGCGCGTTCTCCGGTAAAAAGTTTGTCGGGCGGCGAGAAAAACCGCTTGTTGCTGGCGCGGTTATTTACCAAGCCGGCCAACCTGATCATCATGGATGAACCGACCAATGACCTGGATTTGGAAACCTTGGAATTGCTGGAAGAAAAGCTGGTCGACTTTGACGGCACCTTGTTGTTGGTGAGTCATGATCGGGCTTTTCTGGATAACGTGGTGACCAGCGTCTTTGTGCTGGACGGCTCAGGCGAAGTCGATGAGTTTGTCGGCGGCTATAGCGATTGGATGAATCATGTCAAACAGGCGAAACAGGTCGAAACGGCCAAGCTAACCAAGCAGGAAAAACCGGCGGCGAAACCCCCTGTATCCACCGGAACCAAAAAAAAGCTAAGCTTTAAAGAGCAACAGGAACTGGATAACACACCGGAACTGATAGCTGAGCTGGAAACCAAACAAGCGGAATTAAACCGGCAAATCAGTGCGCCTGAGTTCTACAAAAAAGATCAAGCCGTAGTTGCCAATACCCTGGATGAACTGAAACAGATCGATGCCAAGCTGGAGCAAGTTTACCAGCGATGGGATGAGCTGGAAGCGCTGACCGAAGCTAGCGGGGGTTAAAGGTCATTGCGCCGAAACGCAATATCGATTATTCTACGCGGCTTCCCGTGATCTGCGGGGAGCAAAATAATAGGAGAGATGGCCGAGTGGTCGAAGGCGCACGCCTGGAAAGTGTGTATACGGCAACGTATCGAGGGTTCGAACCCCTCTCTCTCCGCCA
>CAZAUB010000044.1:0-3557 GCA_964488195.1 uncultured Methylobacter sp.
GATTTTTGTTATGATAGGCTTAAGCTGATAATTTATAGGGTTAATCACCCTTCTACTGACTCAAATTTTATTAACGCCTTGTTTTTATCAAACCGTGATCAACTTGGCATAATTAACTTTAATCCGTACAAAATATCTTCATTCTAGTAATGTTACTGATTTTGTCATAGGGGGTGAACAAGTGGACGAAGTTACGCCTGTCGAAGTGACTCGTAAAGCTGCACTTACCTTCAACTTGAACGAAAACAACAAATTACTTGCTGTGTTCGAACAGGGTGAAGGTAAGGTTACACTGGATGGAGATGTGGTCAGGGAAATGTTAACCCAGCAGAACCTATCTGACCTGTTTCTGGATGAACAAGCGATCTCACGTTTGGTGCAGCTGTACAACAATAGCAATGCTAGTTTTGTGTTGGAAATCGGCGAGCGCCGTGATGGCGAATTTATCATCAAGGTCTCCGACGACAAGATGAGCGCCCGGCTCACTATGACCCCTGCGTACGGGGGCGATCCAATCACCTTTGAACAAATCCGTCAATCCCTGAAAGAAAAAGGCATAGTCAGCGGCCTCATCACGTCCGCTAAACTCGAAGCCATCCTAAAAGAGGGCCAAGCCACAGATTACCTCATTGCCCAAGGTCGGCCAGCCGTACCGGGCCTTGATGCGCAATTCCATAGCCTAGTGCCCCAAATGCAAGAACGACGTCCCCAGATCAATGAACACGGCATCGCTGATTTTCGCGACCTCGGGCAGCTTGTCCTGGTAAAAGAAGGCGATCCACTGATGCGTCGCACCCTCCCAACCGAAGGAAAAAAGGGAGAGAACATCCTGGGGCAGGTACTTACGCCAAAGCCCAGCCAGAACACGCCTTTTACCTCGGATCTGAAAGGTGCCATGCTTGATCCGGATGATAACGAACTGCTGCGGGCTACGATCATCGGCCAACCGCTGCTATTTCCCAATGGGGTGATGGTGTCACCTACCATCACCGTGCCGCAAGTAAACATCGAAACTGGAAACTTGAGTTTCGATGGCACGATTAATATCTTGGGTGATGTTATGGACGGAATGAAGGTTTATGCATTGGAAGACATATTCATAGGCGGAACCGTTGAAGCTGCAGAAATTGAAGCTGGCGGGAATATCAGTATCAAAGGCGGAGTGATCGGCAACAGTGTCTCCAGTGGCAGTTCGGCAACATCTATGGGCGGAAGAATTTCCTGCAAAGGTTCGGTTACTGCACGTTTTGCCAAATATGTCAGCATTGATGCCGGAACCAGCATCATCCTTGAAGAATATTCCATGAACAATCAATTGACCGCAATAAATCAAATTTTAGTTGGAAAGCCTGGCGGAAAAAAAGGACTCATCAGCGGAGGCAGTGCCAGTGCAATGATGCTAATACAGGCCACCTCAATTGGCTCTGCCGCCGGCATCAAAACCTATATTCAGGCAGGCATAAATCCACATACTCAGGAGCAACTGAACGGTATCGAACATGAAATTGAGGAGAATGAAAAAAAACAAGGAGATATAAATAAGATTATCACCTTCGTTGAAAACAATCCTGAAAAAGACAAGAATGGACTGTTAGATAAGGCTCGCCGCACCTTGGACAATCTGACAGCCGAAATCGCCCGGCATCAAGCTGATCGGGAGAGTCTTCTCGCCGAAATGTCATTTGCTGAGTACGCCAAGGTTGTTGTGGATCAAACCATCTATAACGGCGTTGAAATCCGGATCGGCAACCAGCCCTGGAGAGCCAGAGAGGAACGGGGAAAAACTTCTTTTCGGCTCATTGATGGAAAAATCAGCCTTGAGGGCTAGTCCCGTATCGATTGATCCTCCCGAGACAGCCCGCGTAGGGCGGAATAGCGTAACGTATTCCGCCGAATGAGTGTTCTCCGATCCATACTACGACCTGTTTAATCTTTTTCGGCAGCATCCGCCAACAATTTCTTTCTGATTAAAAAAGCCGCACCGATTGCGCATAGAGCGGGTATTTGCACCAGCAAAAAAGTTCCTGTGGAATTTTTAGCAACCATGCCTGATAAAGCAGAAACCACCGTCAGCTTAACCGCCCACCAAGTGATCCAATAACCGATCAGTCCTGTGATTGCCCAGTTAATAGGTGGCTGCCCCTTTTCCTTTGCGGACATATAAAACCATACAAGAACTGCAATCGCAGCAAATCTAGCCAAATGCAACATTTTTACACCTCAACTTCAATTATAATAAACTAACGGTGATTTAGACTTTACCCAATTAGCGTTTAACTGGCAACTGCTGTTATAAGTAGATAATGATATTCTAAAATTGGTTATCATTATATTTTTTACGCAAGGAGAGTAGTGTGGGAAAACCGTTTAAAATCCTCTTAGCGACCATTGCTGTTATGGTTTTGCTGCTGATAGCCGCCGCCTGCATCCTGCCATTCGTTTTCGACCCCAATAACTTTAAACCTGAAATTGCCGCCGCAGTTAAGGACAAAACCGGCCGGGAACTGGTACTGGACGGCGAATTAAAACTCTCACTGATCCCCTGGCTCGGCATTTCAACAGGAAAAATTGCGCTGAGCAATGCGCCGGGGTTTCAAGACCGATCCTTTGCAACAATCGAAGAAAGCCATGTCAAAGTGCTGTTACTGCCACTGTTATCAAAAAAAATAGAGGTCAGCCGCATTGTCTTAAAAGGCCTGGTTTTAAACCTTATCAGGAACAAACAGGGCATCGCCAACTGGGCTGATCTAACCTATTCCGAGCGAACACAATCCGCCCCTGTGGGAGCCGTCAGCAAACAGGGTCAACAACCAACACCCACTGCGGCACTAGCCGCTTTTGCGATCGGCGGCATTGCTATTGAAAATGCCCGGATTAACTGGGACGACCAGAAAGCCGAACAGCATATCGAAATACAAGACCTTAACCTGAATACCGATAAATTTACTGTTGATGAACCGGTTGGCATCGCCGCTTCCCTAACTTTGTTGGATAGCGGATCTAAAGCAACTCAGGCCATCAAACTTAACACCGAATTAAGCGTTAATGAACAACTCGATACTTTTGCGCTACGCCATAGCTACTGCCAAGTCACTACGTCAGGCGAAACCGTACCCGGCAAATCGTTGACAACGACATTAACCGTCGCCGATCTGGCGCTGGATATGACCCAACAAACGGCTAAAGTTTACGGATTGCAGCTTAAATCCGGCGACATGACGCTCTTAGCCGAAATGACCGGCACTTCTATTAAGGATAAACCCTCTTTTCAGGGCCCTGTTACCATTGCACCATTCAATCCCGCCAAAGTTATGCAGCAACTGGCCATCACCTTGCCAGCCATGCAGGATGCTAATGCCTTGAGCAAGCTGTCCATCAACTTTGACTTGGCAGCCACGGCCGATTCGGCCGATCTGCAAAATCTGGCAATATCGCTGGACGATAGCCAAATTAAAGGCTCTGTCGGCATCAAAGACTTTGCCCTGCCTGCTATCAGCTTCAACTTGGACATTGATGCGCTTGATGTCGATCGTTATTTACCGCCTGCCGATAAATCA
>CAZAUB010000044.1:3657-10790 GCA_964488195.1 uncultured Methylobacter sp.
ACAAATCGACATTGGCTGTAAACGAAAAAATAGACCATGTGCAAGTTGAACCTTTACTGAAAGACTACAACGGTGAAGCTCGAATGAGCGGCATCGTTAACGCATCCGCACAGTTGCAAGGACAAGGTAACAAAACGGACGAATTGAAAGCTACACTCAACGGCCAGTTAAGTTTCCTGTTCAAAGACGGCGTGATCAAGGGCTTTAATCTGCAAAAGATCATTGATGAGGGCAAGGCGCTGATCAAAGAACCTGCGTTGCCCAGAGACTATAAAAATGACCAGACGCTGTTTTCTGAAATGAGCGGCACGGCAACGATCACTAACGGCCTGATTCAGAATAACGACCTTGTTGCCAAGTCCTCGAAATTGCGTGTCGACGGCAAGGGCAGCGTCAACCTAAACTCTGAAGCGCTGGACTATAAAGTCGATGCCAAGTTGATTGATACCGTGGCGACTGCCACCGAGCCGGAACAGGTTAAAGGCGCTATGGCTATTAATATTACCGGAACGCTGAGCAAGCCGTCTTATACAATCGACATAGCGTCATTATTGACCGATAAAAACAAAGCCAAAATTGACAAACTAATCAATAAACTCGACAAAAAACTAGGCCCCGGCCTGGGTAATCTGTTAAAAGGCATTTTGAAGTGAGGAGGAGCAGGCAAAAGGCGAAAGGCACAGGGCGAAAAAAGCAGGCCTTAACCTACGCGACCCTTCGCCCTTCATCTTTCGTCTTTTGCCTCTTATGAGTCCATCCGCTTTTCAACAGAACATCCTCGCCTGGTTTGATCAATTCGGTCGTAAAGACCTGCCCTGGCAAAAAGAGCTTACGCCTTACCGTGTGTGGCTTTCCGAGACCATGTTGCAGCAAACCCAGGTCGCTACCGTTATCCCTTACTTCAATGTTTTTATAGAACAGTTCCCCGATATAGCAAGTTTGGCAAACGCGCCTATCGACGAGGTTCTGCATCTTTGGTCCGGCCTGGGCTACTACGCACGCGCCCGTAACCTACACAAAACCGCACAGCTTATTACTGAACGGGATCAATTTCCCGATACGCTGGATGAACTCCTCGAATTACCCGGCATAGGCCTGTCAACGGCAGGAGCTATATTGAGCATCGCCTTTAACAAAAGCCACCCGATTCTTGATGGCAACGTCAAAAGAGTACTGACCCGGTTTAAAGCCGTTTCCGGTGACCCGGGCAACAGCGCGGTCAACAAAGAACTATGGGCAATCAGCGCCAAGCTGACCCCCATAGTTCGTGTCGCGGATTACACCCAGGCCATCATGGACTTGGGCGCAACGCTCTGCACCCGCAGCAAACCGGCTTGTGGGGCCTGCCCGCTTAATGCCGGTTGTTTAGCCAGACTTGCCGATAATATCTCGGCATTTCCAACGAAGAAACCTGCCAATATCCTACCTGTTAAACAAGTCACTTTTTTATTACTGAGTAATGCTGACAACCAAATATTTCTGGAGAAAAGGCCCCCAACCGGTATATGGGGCGGCTTATGGAGCCTGCCCGAATTCGACAGCATTGAGTCGGCACATGACTGGTGCTTGACCAAGAATATTCATATTGCCGATCAGCAGACACTCTCAACCCGGCGCCACACCTTTTCCCATTATCATTTGGACTACACGCCGCTGCTTGTTCAATCCGATAACCCTATAAATTTTGTGATGGAAGCCAATCAAACTGTCTGGTATAAAGCTGGGCGGGTTAATAAGCTTGGCTTAGCCGCGCCGATTAAGCAGCTATTGCAATCACATACGAGAACAAAATGACTAGACTGGTTAAATGCGTAAAATTGGGAATAGAAACCGAAGGATTGGATACACCGCCATTTCCAGGCCCCAAAGGTCAGGAAATATTTGACAAGGTATCCAAACAAGCCTGGAAGGAATGGTTAACCAAACAAACCATGCTGATTAATGAGGGGAAATTGGCCAGTTTTGACCCGAAAGCCAGGGCCTTTTTAGCGGAAGAAAGAACCAAGTTTCTGTTTGAAGGCAACAACGAAATGCCGGAAGGCTACGTGCCGCCGTAGGGGCAATCCCTTGTGGTTGCCCCAACCCAAATCCCCTTGTGGTTGCCCTAAACCAATGGGTGGGCACAAGGCCCGCCCCTACTACCGCTTCATCGAATCAAAAAATTCTGCGTTTGTTTTAAAATCTTTAAGCTTGCCTATCAGGAATTCTGAAGCTGCGGTTTCATCCATGGGCTGAAGAATCTTACGCAAGATCCAGGTTTTTTGCAGGGTCTCAGGATCGACGAGATACTCTTCCCGACGTGTGCCGGAACGATTGATGTTAATCGCAGGGTAAATTCTTTTCTCGGCAATTTTGCGATCCAAATGCAGCTCCATGTTGCCGGTGCCTTTGAATTCCTCGTAGATCACCTCGTCCATTCTTGACCCGGTATCAACCAGCGCGGTCGCTATAATAGTCAAGCTGCCGCCTTCTTCAATATTCCGTGCCGCACCGAAGAAGCGTTTCGGTTTTTCCAGCGCATTCGCATCGACACCACCGGTCAATATCTTGCCTGACGACGGAACGACCGTGTTATAAGCTCGGGCCAGACGGGTAATCGAGTCTAACAAAATGACCACATCGTGTTTATGTTCGACCAATCGACGCGCCTTTTCGATAACCATTTCCGCAACTTGTACGTGCCGGGTTGCCGGCTCATCAAAGGTACTGGAAATGACTTCACCGCGAACACAACGCTCCATTTCCGTGACTTCTTCGGGACGCTCATCAATCAACAACACAATCAGATAACACTCGGGATTCTGTTCTGCAATCGCCTGCGCCAGACTTTGCAGGATCATGGTTTTACCGGCTTTAGGCGGTGATACGATCAAGCCGCGTTGGCCTTTGCCGATCGGGGCGATTAAATCTATCATTCGCCCGGTTAAGTCTTCGCTGGTGCCGTTGCCCTGTTCAAGGACGAATCTTTGTTTAGCGAATAGCGGCGTGAGATTTGAGAAGGTGATTTTGTTTTTGGTATTTTCCGGGGGTTCAAAATTGATCTGATCAACCTTGAGCATCGCGAAATAGCGTTCGTTATCTTTGGGCGGCCTGATCTTTCCGGTAATCGTATCACCGGTCTTTAAAGAAAATCGTCTGATTTGGCTGGGTGATACATAAATATCGTCAGGGCCCGCTAAATAGGAGCAACCCGGCGTCCGTAAAAAACCAAAACCATCCTGTAAAATTTCCAGAACGCCATCGCCTGATATATCGTCGCCGGCTTTTGCCTGTTTTTTCAAGATGGCAAAAATCAAGTCCTGCTTTCGCGATCTGGCTACATTTTCAAGCCCAAGGGACTCGGCGATTTCAATAACTTCACTTATTTGTTTTAGTTTTAACTCAGTTAGATTCATATATAAAGATAACTCAAGGAAAAGTGCATACGGTGTTAAACCGCAACTACGAGGACAGGATTAGAATTCAGGGGTGTAGTTTATCGGACGATATGATTGGGTGCGCATGATTATCGCACCGCATAAGTTTAACTCAAGTACTCAGCCCCGTCCAATCTTTTGTGACAGGCCTGAGCCGGATCTGAGTAATGGGGCAGTGATTGCCCCCGGCAATCATTCTGCGTCGCCTAAAGCACCTACTTTTGGTCGCTCCATAACCCACAGGGATGTGGGGAATGCAGATATTGCACGACTTGTATGGATGCAGGAGGTAGAGTAATGCAGGAGCAATTACCGAGGAGCAAAATCTGCCCATGGAGGTCATATGCTAAATGTTACTATCAAGAAAAGCAGTCAGTTGTGATTTAGACAATGAGCCTACTTTAGTCGCTTCCACTTCGCCATTTTTAAACAGCATTAATGTTGGGATGCCGCGTACGCCATAGTGTTGGGGAGTTTCCGGATTTTCGTCTATGTTTAATTTTACAACGGTCAGCTTGCCGGAATAGTCTTTGGCGATTTCATCCAAAACCGGTGCAATCATTTTGCAAGGCCCGCACCATTCAGCCCAATAGTCAACCAGCACAGGGCCCGCAGCTTTAATAACAGTTTCGTTAAACTCACTATCGCTTACATGAAGGACTGAATCGCTCACACTATATCTCCAAAAATTAAAAACCAAAACTATAGGAGGGATGACGTTGGTAGTCAATCAATTTCAGCTGATTTGATTTTTACGTTATGCTATAGCCTATGAACAATACACATTTAACCCAAATCCGCTTCAGCAATCTTGAATTGTCTGATTCTATCCTGCGCAGCTTAAAAGATGCCAACTTTAATCACTGCACCCCAATCCAAAGACAAGCCTTACCCTTATCGTTACGGGGCATGGATATTGCGGGGCAAGCCCAAACCGGAACCGGCAAAACCGCCGCTTTTTTGCTGGCCACTTTTCAGCATTTGATTAATGATGACGCTGACGATTTAGAGGTTGAAACCGATGACATACCCTCTGGGGCACAAGTGGATGCAGCGGAGCCAGCCCCAAAAGCCGTTGCCAAAAACAAACAAATCAAATATCCCAGAGCCATTATTCTCGCGCCAACCCGCGAATTAGCCATTCAGATCCACAAGGATGCCTTGCAACTGAGCAAGCATCTTAATCTTAAATTGGCGCTGATATACGGCGGCACCGACTACCAAAAACAACTGGACAGCATCAAATCCAATGTCGATATTATCATCGGCACACCCGGCCGCATCATCGACTTTTACCGGCAAAATGCGTTCACCCTGGATAACGTCAAAGTCACGGTCATGGATGAAGCCGACCGCATGTTCGATTTGGGCTTTATTAAGGACATCCGCTATTTATTGCGGCGCATGCCGCCGCCGGAGCAGCGCTTGAATATGCTGTTCTCGGCGACTTTATCCTACAAAGTGACCGAGCTGGCTTATGAGCACATGAACAATCCGGTTTTGATCCGCATCGAAACCGAAGAAGTCACCTCCAAAGCCATCCAGCAAAGCGCATTTTGCCCTTCGAATGAGCAAAAAATCCCTTTATTGGTCGGCATATTGAATCAGCACAAGCCGCAGCGCAGCATTATTTTTGTTAACACCAAGCGCTGCGCCGAACGGCTCGATGACACCCTGAACGCCAATGGCTATAAAACTGCCGCGCTGAGTGGTGATGTGCCGCAAGACAAGCGCCAGCGCCTGCTGGCCGATTTTCAGGAAAACAAAATCACCTTGTTGATTGCGACCGATGTTGCGGCCAGAGGCCTGCATATTGCCGATGTTTCCCATGTCTTTAATTACGATCTGCCGCAGGATGTGGAAGATTATGTACATAGAATCGGCCGCACGGCGCGCTTTGGTGCCAGCGGTGTAGCCATCAGTTTTATCTGTGAACAATACGCCTATTCAATGCCCGATATCGAAGAGTTCATTGGTCAGAAAATTCCGGTTGAAGCGATTACCGCCGATCTGTTGGCCGACATTGTAAAGCCGGAAAGAAGGCCTGAAAGAATTAAAACCGAATATCAGGGCAAGCGTCCTAATCAACCTAGAAAAATCAGTTAATCCACGAAAAACGAAAAAATAATAGAAAGAAATAGAACACGGATTAGGCTGATAAGCACGGATTAAAAATCCGTTTAAATCCGTTCAATCGGTGTCATCCGCGTTCTATTAATCATAGATAGCATACGCTGAATAGTTACGATTAAATTAAAGCCCCTCCATCAACTCCCGAAAATCCTCAATAGCAGGATAAGCGATTATTTCTTTTTTAGGCTGCCGGGTGTCGGGCCTGCTTACCGAAATCAAATGAGCGATACCGAACTGCTGGGCAGAATTGAGCACCGCCAGACTATCATCGATCAACAGTGTGGTTTGTTTTTCGAACGGGACTCTCTGTTGCAACAACCGCCAAAAATCGGCGTGCTCCTTCGGATAGCCCAAATCATGAGAGCTGATAATGCCGTCGAAAAACGGCTGCAAGCAGGTTTTTTCCATCTTAAGACCCAGGCTGTCGCGATGCGCATTGGTCACCAATAACACCTTTTTGGGCGAGTGATGAACTTTTTCCAGAAACTCCGTGACATGCGGCAATACGGCAATTAACCCGGAAATTTCCGCTTTCAACCCTGCAATATCCAGGGCTAAAACCTCACTCCAGTAATCCAGGCAATACCACTCCAGTTTGCCTTCCATGCTTTTAAAGCGCGGCTGCAGCTGCTGCTTTGCAGCTTCTATCGACAAGCCCTGTTTCTCGGCAAATTTAAGCGGCACAAACTCCTTCCAGAAATGATTGTCAAAATTCAAATCCAGCAAAGTTCCATCCATATCCAGCAAAACGGTATCAACTTTTTTCCAATCAATCATCAGAGTGCGTTATATTTGTAAAAAAATATTTCATAAAATAGCACAATGGCTGAAAAACCAATCATTCTTAACAAAACAACCATCGCCACCAGCCGGTTATTCCGCATTGAATCGCTGGATATTGAATTTAGCAATGGCGAACTGCGCAATTACGAACGCCTGGCCCGTGGCAAGTCGGGAAGCGCCGTGCTGATTGTGCCGATGCTGGATGCCGAAACGGTGTTGTTAATCAGGGAATATTCCGCAGGCGTACATCGCTACGAGCTGGGCTTGCCCAAGGGCAAAACCGATGTCGGCGAATCCTTTTTAGATGCCGCAAACCGGGAGCTTAAAGAAGAAGTCGGCTTTGGCGCCAGAAGCCTGCATCACTTGAGCTCTTTTTCGATCGCGCCGTCTTATCTGGAGCACATGACCGAGATTGTGATCGCCCAGAATTTGTATGCCGAAAAACTGGAGGGCGACGAGCCGGAAGAGCTGGAAGTTATTCCATGGAAATTAAGCAATATCAATGCATTATTAGCTACCGGGGAATGTACCGAAGCCCGTTCAATCGCCGCGCTGTTTATGGCGTTGGAGTATTTTAAGGCACTGTAGGGGGCAATCCCTTGTGGTCGCCCAAGCTCTCCAATACTTTTGACTTAAGCCGTTCGTGCTGAGCTTGTCGAAGCATGAATGGCTTAAGTCATTGCGTGAAATGCCCTTCGACAAGCTCAGGGCGAACGGATTGGAGCTAACTATTCAGCCCATAATGAAATAGAACACGGATGACGCGGATTGGACGGATTTACGCGGATTTTTAAAAAGCCG
>CAZAUB010000045.1:0-10634 GCA_964488195.1 uncultured Methylobacter sp.
GTGAGTTCCGGCATTATCGAAGGATTGCGCCTGATAAGACCCGAAGCGCATTTTTTAGAGCTGGTGCATCGACTCGATAAAGATACCTCCGGCTGTCTGATCATCGCCAAAAAACGTAGCGCCCTGAAAAAGTTGCATGAGCTGTTTCGCGACAATCACGTCCATAAAACTTACATTGCCCTGCTGGCTGGGCAGTGGGCGAGAAAAAAACTGGTCGTCACCGCGCCTTTGCTAAAAAATGTCAGCAAAGGCGGTGAGCGCATGGTTGTGATCAGTCAATCCGGCAAAGAAGCCGAGACGCTGTTTCGGCGCTTGAAATTATTTAGCGATTCGACGCTGGTTGAGGCCTCGCCAAAAACCGGACGCACCCATCAAATACGCGTTCATGCCGCGAGTCTTGGGCATCCGATCGTCGGTGACGACCGTTATGGAAGAGATGAAATTAACTGCGGATTTAAAGATCGAGGCTATAAGCGTATGTTCCTGCATGCAGAAAAATTAAAATTTCAGCACCCTGTTACCGGGGCGGCACTAACCATTTTGGCGCCTTTGCCAAAGCAATTGGAAGATTTGTTAAAACATGAAGAACAGGTTTGATTTAATCATATTCGACTGGGACGGCACCCTGATCGATTCGATAGACTGGATCGTACACTGCCTGCAAACGGCGGGTAAGCACTGCGGCTATGGTATTCCCGAGCCGCAGGCGGCAAAAGACGTGATCGGCCTGAGCATTACAAACGCCTGCGCCAAGCTATTTCCCGGTGTTGATGATGCAACACTGACGAAATTGACGGCCTGTTACCAGCAAACTTATTTGTCCAGACAACTAAGCCGGGAAGATTTATTTCCCGGCGTTTACGAGATGTTGGTGGAACTGAAACAATCCGGTTATCAACTGGCCGTCGCAACCGGTAAAACCCGGACAGGTTTACAAGAGGCATTAAAGGCGACAGATACGGAAGACTTATTTTGCATCACCCGTTGCTCCGATGAAACCGCCTCTAAACCGGATCCCTTAATGCTGCATCAGATTATTCGGCATGCTAATGCAGCGAATGACCGGAGTTTAATGGTGGGTGATTCCACCCATGACTTGCAAATGGCGATGAATGCCCAAATATCATCGATAGCGGTGTCATGCGGAGCGCATCCGGAAGACATATTGCAACAATACAGTCCGTTGATGTGTTTACAGCAGCCGGCGGAATTACTGAATATTATTAGAGGTTAACAAGGCATGGACAATCAGAATAAACCAGAAGTCATACGCGAATCCGGTTGGGAGCGAGAGGTCATTGAAAAGCTGGCGCTGGCCGCAGTCACCGAGCAAACCAGGGCAAGGCGTTGGGGCGTTTTTTTTAAGAGCCTGATGTTTGTGTACTTGATTGCCGTGTTCGGCGTAGCCATTTATCCAAAGATTAGCAAGGATATTGGCGTTGACAGCAAGGATCATACCGCCGTTATCAATGTGGTCGGCATGATTGCCGAAGGCCAAGATGCCAATGCAGACAGCATTATCGAAAGCTTGAGAAATGCAGTCAAAGATGAGCATACCAAAGGCATTATTCTGCATGCAAATTCGCCGGGCGGCAGCCCCGTGCAGTCTTCTTATGTGTATGAGGAAATCAAGAAAATTAAAAAAGAACACCCTGACTTGCCGATTTATGCAGTCGTCAGCGATATTTGTGCATCAGGGTGCTATTTTATCGTATCGGCCAGTGACAAGATTTTTGTTAACCCCTCCAGTCTGGTGGGCTCTATAGGCGTAATTATGGATGGTTTCGGCTTTGTCGATGTCATGCAAAAGCTGGGCGTAGAGCGTCGGTTGTTCACGGCAGGCGCACATAAAGCCATGCTCGATCCTTTTTCGCCGTCTAAAGAAGACGAATCGCGCTATGTGCAAAGTCTGTTAAACCAGGTGCATCAGCAATTTATCGATGCGGTTAAGGCCGGTCGCGGCGACCGGCTTAAAGAAACCCCCGAGCTATTTTCAGGACTGGTCTGGACGGGTGAAGAAGGCGTGAAGTTGGGCATAGTTGATGGCGTCGGCGACCAGGACACTGTCGCCAAGGAATTGATTGGCGCAGAAAAACGGGTTGATTTTAGTCGGCAGGAACATTTGCTGGATAAAATTGCAGGCAAGCTGGGCGCATCTTTCGGGCAAGCCATCGGCAGTCTGGTTCAGGGCGTGTCGGTACGTTAAAGGTTCAGCGTTGATTCAGGGTGAGGGGTTAAAATGCTTTTCGCCCGATAATCCTAAAAACCGCAGTTTGTCCACGAAAAGCACGAAAGACACGGGCTAAATCAATGTGTTACATTGCTTAGTCATTCACCCTTTGGGGTATTCTACAAGTTGGAATCTCTTTGAAAATTTTCGTTCTTTTCGTGTTTTTCGTGGATCAAATGATTTTTAGTGGTTAAGTTGAACAAATTTGGATAGCCCATGAGAAATTTGCTTAAAGCTGTTGCCTTTGTCTTGTTGTTTTCCAATAGCTGTTTTGCAGCACACACTATGCTGGCAAGAATCAGCTTGGACGAGGCTACCAAACAAATCATCGAAGGCACTTACAACAAGGTGCTAGGCGCGCAAACAGAAGTCATTGATGGCAAAGAAGTCTATGTCATTAAAGTGCTGACGCCTGATGGACGTATCCAGTATTATAAAATTGACGCCGAAACCGGCCAATTAGTCAGTTAACCTCAACAGACGAAAACCATGCGCATCCTAGTTGTTGAAGATGAAGTAAAACTCTGCGAACAGATTCAGCAGTTCTTTGCGGATAAAGGTTTTGCCGTTGATACCGCAAATACCGGTAGTGACGGTTATTACATGGGCAGGGAGTACCCGATTGATGCGGCTATTATCGATATTGGCCTGCCCGATTTTTCCGGCATCGAACTGATCAAGCGCTTGCGTAAAGACAAGGTGACCGTCCCCATCCTGATTTTAACCGCCCGTAGCCGTTGGCAGGAAAAAGTAGAAGGACTGGAAGCGGGAGCCGATGATTATCTGGTTAAACCGTTTCATTATGAAGAGTTGCTGGCCAGGATCAACGCCCTGATACGGCGGTCAGCCGGGTTGGCTCATCCGGTACTAACCCATGACAATATTGAGCTGGATACCGTGGCGCAGGAAGTTTCAGTTTCCGGTGTAAAGCTGGAGTTAACCGCTTACGAATACAAGGTTCTGGAATATTTAATGTTCCGCAAGGGCGAAGTGATTTCAAAATCCGTTTTGACCGCACATATATATGATGAAGACTTTGAGCGCGACAGCAATGTGCTTGAGGTTTTTATCGGCCGTTTGAGAAAAAAGCTTGATCCCGACGGCACCCGCAAACCCATTGAAACCTTGCGAGGTCGGGGTTATATAATTCATGCCCAGCGCGATTGATTCGATTCCAAAATCCGAATGCAAGTTAAATCATTAAGCTTTCGATTGCTGATTTCTGCTGGTCTTGTGCTAGCAGCATTTTTCGCCTTGGCTTCGGTAGTGCTTGAACAGGGCTTTCGTGACAGCGCCGAACAGGCTTTAAAGGAAAAATTACAGGTTCATGTGTACTCGCTGTTATCGGCCGCCGAACTTAAAAACGCCGATGATTTAAGCATGCCGCCCAATTTGCCGGAGCCACGGTTTGCAACGCCAGGTTCCGGTCTTTACGGTTTTATACACTTGGCCAAAAAAAATCTGGTCTGGCGCTCGCCATCGGCCATCGGACTTAATGTAATTCCTCCTCCGGAATTAATCCCAGGCACAATGTATTTCTTGTTAACAGAGCATAATCGTTACGCCCTGCATTACGCTGTGATCTGGAAAAATGTGGCCGGTGTAGAGCGTGAATATATCTTTACCGTGACTGAAGATGCCCAGTTTGTCAGCAATCAGGTGGAACGGTTTAGAGAAACCTTAAGAGTCTGGTTGCTGGCTTTAGGCCTGGTTTTGATGTTCATTCAGCTGGCCTTGTTGCGCTGGGGCTTAAAGCCTTTGCGGATTATCGTAAAAGACCTTGAGTCGATAGAAAAGGGGCGAAAAACCCATTTGGACGGGGATTATGCAACGGAGCTGGAAGGTCTGGCAGGCAACCTTAACGCCTTCATCAACAGCGAGCGGGCGCATCTGGAGCGGTATCGCAATGCCTTGGCGGATTTGGCGCACAGCCTGAAAACGCCGCTGTCAATATTACGCGGCTGCGCCGAGTCATACAGCGTTGATAAGGAGTCGGTAAAAGAACAGATTTTCCGCATGGATGAAATCGTCGAGTATCAATTACAAAGGGCTGCGGCCAAGGGCGAACATAAAACCACCGGCACAGTGGATTTATCGATGATTATAAAAAAGATAGGCGCATCGCTGGGTAAAGTTTATATCGATAAAAACATAACTTTCGATATGGTTGTGCCGGAACAAACCCTGATTTATTATGAAGAAGGCGACTTGTACGAAATAGCCGGTAACCTGATGGATAACGCCTGTAAGTGGTGCCGGAACACAGTAAAAGTCAGCGTTACCCTGAATGAACGCAAAGGCAGGCGGAATTTTTCAGTCTTGTTGCAAATTGAAGACGACGGGCCGGGAATCCCGGATGGAAAACTGGCCGAGATTTTAAAAAGAGGCGTCAGAGCCGATGAAAATATTCATGGGCATGGTATCGGCATGGCCGTTGTTCATGAATTAGTTAGGCTGCTGGGTGGGCTGTTGGAAGGCAAAAAGAGCGAAACGCTGGGCGGCATGAAATGGAGTGTTTATTTGTCGTGATGGTTTGGGGCAGTTTTATAACGGAACACGGATGCCACAGATTAGACAGATTCACACGGATTTTAAAAAAGCCGAAATCAAGTTCGTCATTCGCTTTACGCTAGCTCCAGCTTGAGAACTAACCCTCACAAAAATCCTTAACTTAATGGTAGTGACGCAACGCGTGGGAACGAGATAAATCTGTTGTGCTGTGTCGCCTAGAGGCGCCTACTTTTGGTGATCTGTGGCTAAACAAATAGTTAATAGGCAAGGACAAGTCTTAATTTCCACCAAAATATCCGACGAATCTGTAATACTCGTAGTCTAGCCTGTGTTTTTTTGTATAATCAAACTCATTTCCCGATTGTTATACAGCAATGCAGACTCCTTTTAAGACCATAGGCATCATAGGCAAACCTAGCGATCCCAGTATCGCCGCGACGTTAACTGCTCTGCATGCTTTTTTAAAGCACCACCACTACACGGTCATTGTTGCTAAAGATAGCGCGCATTTTATCGATAATCCGTCCGTTAAATCCTGCGCCATAGACACGATAGGCCGGCATTGCGATCTGGTTATCGCCGTTGGCGGCGACGGCACATTTCTGTCTGCCGCCCGCGCCATCGTCGAATATGATATTCCGTTGATCGGCATCAACTTGGGGCGACTGGGTTTTCTGGTGGATATATCGCCCGACGAGCTGTCCGATAAGCTGCTTCACATCCTTCAAGGCCATTACTCAGAAGAAAAACGCTATTTATTGCGTACCAAGATCATCCGTGACGGACAGATTATCCACGAAGAAACCGCCGTCAATGAGGTGGTCGTGCATCGCTGGGTAACGCCCAGCATGATAGAAATCATCACCAAAATCGATAATGTGTTTTTAAATTCGCAACGGTCAGACGGCCTGATTATTTCCACGCCTACCGGATCGACCGCTTATTCCCTGTCTGCGGGCGGGCCGATTTTGCATCCGGCGTTAAACGCGCTGGTATTAGTGCCGCTTAATCCCCACACCTTGTCGAATCGGCCTATAGTGATAGATGATTCGGCAGAAATTGAAATAAGCTTTTGCCAGACTAAACAAATCAACGCCTTGGTGACTTGCGATCACATTGAAATACCTGAAGTGCTGATCAGCGACAAGATTTTGATTAAAAAAGAGCCGAAACCGATTAGAATTTTGCATCCGGAAGGTCATGATTTCTTCCAGATACTCAGGAAGAAACTAAACTGGAGCAGTGGTTACCACACAGACGCAGATGCTATTAAACCTTAATATAATCGACCTTGCCGTCGTTAAATCATTAGACCTCGACCTGGAAAAAGGCATGTCGGTGCTCACCGGCGAAACCGGAGCCGGTAAGTCTATTTTATTAACGGCCCTGGGACTCGCGCTGGGCGACCGGGCTGATTCCGGTTACGTGCGTCCCGATTGCAAGCGTGCCGAGATTAATCTTGAATTCGATTTGGCCGATGCGCCTTTAGCCCAGCTTTGGCTCAAGGAAAATGAACTGGATACCGAACAGCAATGCCTGATCCGCCGCATTGTTAATCAAGATGGCCGCTCCAAAGCGTATATCAACAACCGCCCGGTCACCTTGCAGGCCTTGCAGGAACTCAGCGAAAAGCTGGTCGAAATTCACGGACAACATGCGCATTTGACGCTGCTCAATACTGACGAGCAACGTCGCCTGCTCGATTCCTACGCAAAAAACCAGCCGCTGTTGGATAGCGTCAACGCCTGTTACCGGCAATGGCATCAAACCAGTAAAGAGCTGGCCGGCCTGATTAAATCCAGCGTCGATCAAACCGAGCGCGAAGAATTGCTGCGTTACCAAATTGAGGAATTGCAGCAGCTGGATCTGGCGAATTTCAGCTATGCCGAGCTTTCGGAAGAACACGGCAAGCTGGCCAATCTGGGGCAGATTTTAAGCACCGGTCAGGCGCAGGTCGATCTGCTTTATGAAAACGATGGGCAATCGGTTAATCAAATGCTGAACCACTCCTTAGTCGAATTAAACTATATTGCCCAGTTTGCGCCCGAATTAAGCGAAATATGCACCATGCTTTCTGAAGCCCAGATTCAGGTCGAAGAGGCATCGCTCCAGTTGCGCCGTTTTCTTGAATCGCAAGAGGCCGATCCGCAGCGGCTGGATTCGTTGGAAAACCAGATCGGCATTATTCAAAGCCTTAGCCGCAAACATCACGTCACCCCGGATAAACTGCCGGAACTGGTCGGTAAACTTGAGCGCGAACTCGACGGGCTGGCTCACAGCAGCGAGCGCATCGATGCCTTGACGGCGAGTGCCGCACAGTTGCTCGCCCAATACCATCAACTGGCCGCGCAACTGTCAGGACAACGCAGCCTTAGCGGCAAAAAACTGCAACAGCAGATTTCAGCGATGATCAAAGAGCTAGGCATGCCGCAAGGCGAGTTTTTGGTCGACATAGGCGCATTGGATAGTGCTACGCCCAAATTGAACGGCAAAGATAAAATCGAATTCCTGGTCAGTCCCAATCCCGGCCTGCCAGCCAAACCACTGGCTAAAGTGGCTTCAGGCGGCGAATTGTCGCGCATCAGCCTGGCGATTCAAGTCACCACTTCCAGTGATAAAACCACCCCGACCATGATTTTTGATGAGGTAGACTCAGGCATAGGCGGAGGCATTGCCGAAATCGTCGGACAAAAACTGCGCAGCTTAAGCCATAACCGGCAAGTCATGTGCGTCACTCACCTACCACAAGTCGCTGCACAAGCGCATCACCATCTCTACGTTGAAAAAAACAACCAAACCGATATTACCTCTTCCAATGTCCGATTATTGGAAACGGAAGAGCGCGTTGAAGAAATTGCCAGAATGCTGGGCGGCGTAAATATCACCGCCAACACGCTGGCACACGCTAAAGAAATGTTGTTTCAATCCGCTCCCGACACACGCCGGGACATACAACTACAGGGAACCAAAACTTATGAATAGATTTCCAGCAGAATGGGAAAAACAATCCGCCGTATTAATCGCATGGCCGCATAAAACCGGCGATTTTCGCAACCTTGAAGCTGTCGAACAATCCTACAGCGTTATTAGCGACACCATTAGTCAATATCAAAAATTGCTTATCATATGCCGGGATGACGGCCATCAGCTGCATATCCAGACCTTAATAAGCAAGAACGACAACATCGACTTCATCCACGCCGTCGTGAATGACATCTGGGTCAGGGATACTGTTTTTCTTAGCGTCGAAAAGGACGACGCAATCATGCACATGAACTTTCTTTTCAATGGCTGGGGCGAGAAATACTCGCACCAAAACGACAACGATCTCAATCACAAACTGTTAAACGCCAAACCCTTTAAAGGCGCCAGCCACACCGATATAGACTTTATACTGGAAGGCGGTAGCGTCGAAAGCGACGGCATAAACACCATCCTGACCACCAAACAATGTCTGCTAAATCCAAACAGGAACAACGGCCTGAGCCAACAGGAAATAGAGCAGCAATTACTCCAGCACCTGGGTGCAAAACGGGTGTTCTGGCTGGATCAGGAAAACCTGACCGGCGACGATACCGATGCCCATATCGATACCCTGGCGCGTTTTTGCTCTGCGGGCACCATCGCTTACACCAGCTGCGACGACCCCGAAGACCCGCACTACAACAGCCTGAAATTCATGGAGACCCAACTCCAGGCGCTTAGAACCCAGGATGGAGACGTTTATCATCTGGTACCGTTACCGCTGCCGAAACCGATTTATGATGAGGACGGGCAACAGCTGCCGGCCAATTATTCCAACTTTCTAATTATCAATCGCGCCGTGATGGTGCCGGTTTACGGCGACCCGATGGATGCGGTTGCGCTGGAACGCTTAACCGGTTGTTTCCCTGGTCGCAAAATTATTGCCACCCCTTGCCAGCCCTTGGTGCATCAGTACGGCAGTCTGCATTGCATGACGATGCAGTTTCCTGAAGGGGCGTTGGGGAGCTCGTAGGGTAAAAACGAAGGGCAGGGGCGGTCACTTGCGTGACCGCCCTGCAACGGGAATTGTTAGTTGATATGTTTTTTCAATTCTCTAGGCAAAGAAAACACTACTTTTTCTTCTATGCCTTGAATCTCAATAGTCGATTGCCCGCCCCAGTTTTTTAACTGATCGATAACTTCTTGAACCAGGACTTCCGGTGCTGAGGCTCCAGCAGTGACACCGACTACGGCAATGCCGTCAAACCAGTTTTTCTGCATATCTTCTGCGGTATCAATCAGATAGGCCTGTTTACCGAGTTGCTCTGCAATCTCGCGTAAACGGTTAGAGTTGGAGCTGTTGGGTGAGCCGACTACCAGGATAAGATCAGCCGTTTTAGCCAACTCAAAAACGGCGTCCTGGCGGTTTTGTGTGGCATAGCAGATGTCGTCTTTTTTCTGTTCCTGTATGGCTTTAAAGCGAGCTCTTAACGCATCAACCATGATCTTGGTGTCGGTCATCGACAAGGTGGTTTGCGTGACATAAGCCAGATTATCGGGGTTTTTCACTACCAGTTTTTTAACGTCTTCCGGGGTTTCTACCAGGTAAATGCCACCATTGTCCGTGCCCCTTTCATATTGCCCCATGGTGCCTTCAACTTCCGGGTGTCCGGCATGACCGATCAGGATAACTTCACGATCCTCTTTGGCATGCTTGGCAACCTGCAAATGAACCTTGGTGACCAGCGGGCAAGTAGCGTCAAAAACCGTTAAATTACGTTCTTTGGCTTCCTGCTGCACTTGTTTGGAAACGCCGTGGGCGCTGAAGATCAAATAAGAACCGACCGGCACGTCGGTTAAATCTTCAATAAAAATGGCACCTTTTTCTTTAAGCCCGTCAACAACCGTGCGGTTGTGAACCACTTCGTGACGGACGTAAATGGGTGCGCCGAAAGCCTGGATGGCCTGATCGACAATTTCGATAGCCCGGTCGACGCCGGCACAGAATCCACGGGGGTTGGCGAGTACAATTTGCATATCTTGACTTCTTTACTAGGTTAATTTGAAGTTATTTTAACTCAACATTGTTTCTGAGACGATAATTCCATCGTTATCGGCATATAAAAAATGATTTTGTTTGAAATTGACACCGGCAAAAGTGACCAATAAGTCGCGGTCGCCCGGGTCTTTTTTATGACTTTTTAAGGGGTGCGTATGCAGTGCGCGTATGCCGATCGGGAGTTGGTTGATGATTGCAGAATCGCGTATGCAGCCATGAATAACAATGCCCTGCCAGCCATTGGCGATGGCAAGCCTTGCCAGATCTTCGCCTAACAGAGCACAACGGTGGGAGCCGCCGCCATCGACAACCAATACCCTGTTTTCAACTTTCTCTTCCAGAACTGTCCTGAGCAGAATGTTGTCTTCAAAAGCTTTTACCGTAGTAATTTGGCCGCAAAAGCTAGTCTGGCTGCCGTAAGATTTGAGCAGCGGCTCGGCAATCTGGAAGTGGTCTTCGTCTGAATGGGCGTCGCAAAGATCGGCGGTAGTAAAGGTCATATTTCAAGCCTCACAAGTGTATGTAGGGGCGACCGGCTGGTCGCCCATTTTAGGTATACCGCGCCAACAAGCCATTATCACCGCATATTCCCGGTAGCGGTATTTTCACTTCATAGCCGCCGCCCGACGCTTCTTCCATGGCTTGTCCAAACATGCCTTCCATGCGTTCGACGATAATATCCTGATTGCCTTCCGGCAATATCAATTCCAGTTTATCGCCGACCGAAAACTTGTTCTTGACATCAATGGTTGCAAGGCCGGTTTGCGGATCATAGCTCCTGATTTCGCCGCAAAATTGCTGCTGATGGCTCTTGGAATAACCGGTCATATAGTTTTGCTGTTCGTGGGTATGGTGGCGCTGATAAAAACC
>CAZAUB010000046.1:0-3376 GCA_964488195.1 uncultured Methylobacter sp.
GGAGCGCATCATGACAGCAGTTACCAGTGATAAAAACAATCTGTTTTCGCCGATATTGTTGGGGGATTTGACCTTAGCCAACCGGATAATCATGGCACCTTTGACGCGCAACCGGGCGGGCGAGGGTAATGTGCCTCAGGACATGAATGTGGAGTATTACCGGCAACGCGCCGGTGCCGGTTTGATTATTAGCGAAGGCAGTCAAATATCGGCTAGCGGCATCGGATATCCGGCAACTCCTGGCATTCATTCCGAAGCGCAGGTTGCCGGTTGGAAGCGCGTCACCGATGCCGTTCACAATCAAGGCGGTCGGATTTTTATCCAGCTTTGGCATACCGGCAGAATCTCCCATTCTTCGCTGCAACCGGATCATCGTTTACCGGTTGCGCCGTCCGCGCAGAAAGCTGCGGGTCAGGCCGCAACTTATGAGGGCATGCAGGAATTTGAAACGCCGCACGCGCTAACCCTCGATGAGTTACCGGGCATTGTTGCCGATTATGCAAGAGCTGCACAAAATGCAAAAGCGGCTGGTTTTGACGGTGTGGAGATTCATGCCGCCAACGGTTATTTGCTGGATCAGTTTTTAAGAGACGGTACCAACCGGCGGGAAGACAACTACGGCGGCGACATTGCCAACCGGATGCGTTTGTTGGTCGAAGTGGTTGAAAAAGTCATCGCTGTTTGGGGAGACCATCGTGTCGGTGTGCGGGTGTCGCCGGAAAACAGCTTTAACGATATTAAAGACAGCCAGCCGCAGCAGACTTTTAACGCCGTCGCCAAAAAGTTATCCGACTATCCGTTGGCCTATCTGCATGTTCTGGAAGGCGACATGCTGACCGGCGAGCGGCATGTGGATTATGTGGCATTAAGAAACTGTTTTGCCGGTTGTTACATGGCTAATAATGGCTATGATTTGGAGCGCGGCAATAGCGCCATTGAACAGAACCATGCCGACATGGTGGCGTTTGGTAAGTTATTCATCGCTAACCCGGATTTGCCTGTGCGGTTTGCAAAAAGCTTGCCTTTGAATACGCCTGATCAGACGACTTTTTATGGCGGCGATGAAAAGGGTTATATCGATTATCCGAGGTGTGTGGATGTGTGAGGTTTCAAGCCATAAAAGAAGCACCACGAAGGCACGGAGTTCGTCATCCCGGCAGGGAATGCCGGGAACCAGAGCACAGGGATGTGATAGAGTGAGTGTATGGAAATCAATTGTGTGTTGTTAGTTGCCCAAAGGAGACGCTTTACATTGGAGTAACCTCCAGTGTCAAGGCTTTTGGCTACATTTGATATTGCCATCCATGGCATCTCGGCAACTGCTCCTGCGTTGCTCTACCTCCTGCATAACCCACATGGACGTGGGGAATGCAGATATTGCAGGAGCAAATATCTGTCCATGTCGTGGATCCCGGCATTCCCTGCCGGGATGACGCGTTTCAAGTCTTTCGTGCTAAAAATTATCAACCATCTCGTGCGCTGATTAATTCCAGATAGCCGTCTTTGTAGCTCGGATATTGGAATTCATAACCCAATGCTTTTAATCTGGCGTTACTACAGCGTTTATTTATCCCGGCCTCAGTGCCGACTGCCAGGGATGGTGGGAGTGTTAGGGAACTGAGGCGACCGACTTCCTTAACCGTCGGCGGCGGGCAATGCAGGTGATCTGCCAGCCAAGTCATCACATCCCACATCGGCGCAGGATCGTCATCACTGGCTAGATAACATTGTGCCAATGCCTTGCCCGCCAAACGTTGTTCCAGTAAAAAAGCCAAGACGCCGACGCAATCTCGCTGATGTATCCGGTTGGTAAAATAAGGCGGGGTTTGCTGGATGGCCGGTGTCTGCATCGCCTGCCTTAACAGGTACTCCCGCCCCGGCCCGTAAATACCGGAAAAACGCACCACGATATTTTTCGGGTTTAATGCCATCAATTTTTGCTCCGCCTGCCTGATCAAGCGGCTGGTGATATTGTCCGGTTCTGCGACTGAATCTTCATCCACCCATTCGCCTTGCGACTGCCAGGGATGGCGGAAGTGTCGCAATCGGTCGGGAACCGATGCGACGGTCTGACCGTAGACGCTGGTGGATGAGACCATTAGCCAGTGTGCTTTAGGCAGCTTGGCGAGTAGGTTATTCAAGCCGGTTTCATAAACTGCGCGATAGCTTTGCTCATTGCGCCCGTCAGGCGAAACAATAAAAAATGCCTGCGTGAAATCGGTGTCCAAATTTGCCAGATCGGCAGGTGAGCTTATATCGGCAGTGACGTAGTTGATAGGGCCGGGCGTTGATGTAGGCGGCTTGCGTTTTAGTCCGGTGACATCATGGCCCTGGGCCGATAAGGCCCCGGCAAGTTCCGAACCTATCGCGCCGCAGCCGACTATCAAAACTTTAGCCATGGTTATTGTGATTGATGAGTTGCAGTTCTTGCGGATAAGGCGACAGGTAATAGGACTCTGCTATGTCCGGATCGGGCGTTTTACGGAAATGATGCTTAAGCAGGGTTAACGGCACTATCAGCGGGACGTAGCCGTTGCGATAAAGCGCAATCACTTCGCAAAGTTCGGCTTTATCGTCAGCGCTCAAGTCCTTTTTTAAATAGCCTTGGATATACTGCAAGACATTGACATGATTTTTGCGGGTGGCCGGTTTTTTAAGCGTAGTCATCAGTTGCAAAATGTATTGTTCTGCCACTTGTGCAAGGTTGGCTTTGATGAGTCCGGCTAATAACTGCCCCAGGTCTCGATAGTCTTCATGGCTCATGATGATCAGTTTATGGCGGGCATGAAAATTAGTCAGGCGGCTTGCCGTCAGCCCCTCTGCCTGCATCGCTTTCCAGCGGTACAGCACATAAACGCGCTGGATAAAGTTCTCGCGCAGTTCAGGGTCGCCAAGTCTGCCTTCTTCCTCTATCGGCAACAGCGGGTTCAGACGCATCATTTCCTCAGCGTAAATACCGACCCCGTCAGCGCGCGGCTGACTGTCGGTATAAACCTTGACCCGCTCCATGCCGCAACTGGGCGAACCTTTTTTCAGAATATAACCACATAATTCGGCATGCAGGTGTTTTTGCTGTTCGGCATAGCTGCGTAACAGCTCGGTTGCATCCATTTCAGGGTCTTTAATACCGACACAATGGACGGCATGATCGATTTTTACCAGACGCAGGGTAGGGCGGGGAGCGCCAAGGCCAATGCCCATTTCCGGGCAAAACGGATGAAACTCGAAATACTCGCTCAATGTGCCGGTGATATAGGCGTCCAGCCTGTGGCCTCCGTCATAGCGGACATTCTGGCCCAATAAACAACTGCTAATGCCGATAGGAATTTTTTTCATAGGATTAGATGGACAGATATTTGCTCCTTACCTGCATTCA
>CAZAUB010000046.1:3476-6929 GCA_964488195.1 uncultured Methylobacter sp.
CGGCTAAATAAAAAGCCTTGTATCCGTTCACAATCCTGACTGCGTAGAAAATCCATTTGTCCCTGGTTTTCCACACCTTCAGCGACACTGCTGAGCTGCATATTGCGGGCTAGGCTGATAACGGCGCTGGCTATGGAGGCATCGGCGGAATCTGTCGGCAGATTCAGGACGAAGTCATGGCTTATTTTCAGTGTATCGACAGGAAAGTGTTTCAGATAGCCAAGGGACGAGACACCGGTACCGAAATCGTCGATGGCGATTTTGAGTCCCAAGAGTTTTAATTTTTGCAGGGTTTCCACGGTTTCTTCTATGTTATCCATCACCACGCTTTCGGTGAGTTCAAGTTCCAGCAGTGCGGGTGGAATGTTAAATTCATGTAGAATTTGCTCGATCATCTCGATCAGGTTGGCTTGGCGGAATTGCCTCGCCGATAAATTGACTGCCATGGTTAGCGGAGGGAATCCGGCATCCAGCCACTCCCTGGTTTGCCCGCAAGCCGTCCGAATTACCCATTCACCAACGGCTAAAATAAGACCGGTTTCTTCCAATAAAGGGATAAACTCAAGCGGTGACACTAAGCCAAGATCCGGGTGCTGCCAGCGTATCAGAGCCTCCACCCCATTCACGCTACCGCTTTGCATGTCAATCTGGGGCTGATAATAAAGCCTGAATTCCTGTCGTTCCAGTGCGCGGCGCAAATTGGTTTCCAGCATTAAGCGCTCGAAGGCTACTGCGTTCATATCCGTCGAGTAGAATTTATAGTTGTTGCGCCCGAATTGTTTGGCGTGGTACATCGCAACATCGGCGTTTTCCAACAGTTTCCCGCGATCATTGTCGATGCCGGGATACAGGTTAATGCCGATACTGGCGGTGATAAACACTTCGTAACCACCCACGGAATAAACGGAAGAAAGGGTTTGGATGATTTTTTGTGCAACCAGCCCGACATCTTCTTCCTGAACTATTTGTGTAATGATCACGGCGAATTCATCACCGCCCAAGCGGGCAATGGTATCAATTTCCCGCGCGCAACGCCTGAGCCGTTCGGCTACAGCAACCAACAGTTCATCACCGATCAAATGCCCCAAGGTATCATTGATTATTTTAAACCGATCAAGATCCAAAAACATAACGGCAATCATGTATTTGTTTCGTTGTGCTTGTAAAACTGCCTGCTCCAGACGATCATGGAACAGCAGGCGATTGGGTAATCCGGTTAGCGGGTCGTGATGGGCCAAATAGTTGAGCCGTTCTTCCGATAGCTTAAGTTCGGTGATTTCCGTGAATACTGCCACATAGTGGCTGGTGTTGTTCGACTGCATGGATGCGCATGGAGCAGCGTAGCGGTGTGCCGAGGTTGAGCTATTGGGGACTGCGCTGATATTGACCCAAGTCGGAAAAACTTCGCCGTTCTTGCGGCGGTTCCAGATTTCACCTCGCCATTGGCCGGTTTTATTCAGAATATCCCATAATTGGCGGAAAAAGGCATGACTGTGTCGCTCTGATTTCAGAATATCGGGAGTGCTGCCGATGATTTCTTCAGCGCGATAACCGGTAATCGAGCACAAAGCCGGATTGACGCTAATAATGTTTGTTTTGGCATCGGTTATTAAAATACCTTCCAGAGTACTCTCAAACACCGTTGCGGCAAGGCGTAATTTTTCCTCCACCCGTTTGCGCTCGATTGCATAGTGTATGCTTCGATGTAATATGCCGCTATTTAGGTCGCTTTTTACCAGATAATCCTGTGCTCCGGCCTGCGCCAATTTTAGCGCTAAGTCTTCATCATCGAGACCGGTCAATACAATGATAGGCAAGTTTGGCGCTTGTTGATGCAGACGCCCAAAAGTATCGTGACCGAAGGCGTCCGGCAGGGATAAATCCAGTAAGGCGACATCGAAATGTTCTCGATCCGCAAGCGCTAAGCCATCTTCCAAGCGTTCGGCATGAACCAAATGGAAAGACTGCCTCGTGTTTTCAGTTAATAATTCACGCAGCAGCACAGCATCGGCTTTATGGTCTTCTATTAGCAGGATATTCATGTTCACTACGTTTACCAGGATAAAATGGATATGGGTGATAAGCTTGCTGTAGGGTCGAATTTATTTGCCTTGTAGCCTGTGGTGCCACAGGGCGAATGAATTCACCCCTACAGTGTCCATACAAGTCGTATCACCGCTCACCTTGTGGATGCAGGGCGGCATATCGTGCGATTAATTCGCTCGCTTCATTCACGGGTAATGGCCGACCGTATAAATAGCCTTGAGCGTCATCGCAGGCGATATGGCGAACCATTTCGAGTTGTGCCTCGTTTTCTACACCGGCAGCTAGGCCTTTGATGTGAAAAATTCGCGCTATTTCAATGGCCGCTTTGGCAATAACCGCTTCACTTGAATGGAGCGAATCCTGCTGGATCAGTGATTGGTCGATTTTGATGGCATGTATCGGAAACTTGGTCAGTGATTTAAAGGAAATCATGTCGCTGCCGAAATTATCCAAAGATAGTTTTACACCCATTTGAGATAGCCGATTAAGTTCCTGCACAGAATACTCATCATCTTCCCAAAGGGTTGCTTCGTGAAATTCCAGCTCCAAGAGGGAAGGGGCTACACAATTTTCTTGTAGTGCATTGATGACGCTGTCAACAAAGCCGCTTTGACGAAACTGCCTAGGCGAAATATTGACCGATATTATCAAAGAAGCCTGACCTTGCTTTTGCCAGGACTTGCTTTGAGCGCAGGCCTGCTGTAACACCCAACCGCCTACGGAAACTATAAGGCCGCTGTTTTCCAGATCAGTCATGAAATTTGCCGGAGTCAATAAGCCCTGTTCGGGATGTCGCCAGCGTAACAAGGCTTCCATGCCGATGATCATACCGCTACGGACATCTACGGTGGGTTGATAATGCAATTCGAATTCACCGCGTTCAAAGGCCGCGCTTAATTGCTGGATTTTATCCGTATCGCGCTGCACTTTTGTTCCCATGGTCGCCGAAAAGAAACGAAAATTGCCTTTTTTTCCACGACCGGATTCCTTGGCTTGATACATGGCGGCGTCCGCAGCGCCGATGAGTGTCTCTATATCGTTGCAGTCCTCAGGATAAATGGCTATCCCTAAGCTGGCATAAATTGTTGTTTGTTGGGTATTTAAAATAAACGGCTTGGCCAAAGTCTGTAATACCTTATCGGCGATTAACGCAGCATCTTCGGCACTATTTAAGTTGTTTAAGATAAGGGTGAATTCATCGCCACCCATACGCGCCGCGCAATCGGTTGTGCGAACGCAAGCCAGCAAGCGTCTCGCCACCTCCTTGAGTAAATCATCACCGCTATGATGGCCTAACGAATCGTTGACCAGTTTGAAATCATTAAGATCAAGAAAAATCAGCGCCAACGATTTTTTAGAGCGGCGTGCACCGACAATATCTTGTTTGAGCCGGTCATAGAATAATTT
>CAZAUB010000046.1:7029-10612 GCA_964488195.1 uncultured Methylobacter sp.
AGCAGGATGACATCGGGGCGTGGCGCATCAGCGTATTTTCCCTCCCGGCGCAGAAAGGCCATTGCTTCCAGGCCGTCACCGACTATGCTTAGATTGTTTTTTACTTTGCTTTCAGTCAATGCCTCGCAGGTTAAACGAACATCGCCCGGATTGTCCTCCACCAGCAAAAATTCGGCGGCGCGGCCTACGTTTTCTAAGCTCATCAGTTAGTCTCCTCGGTTAGGGTTTTAGGTAATGTGAAAATAAACGCAGTACCTTGACCGCGTTCTGATTGAACCTCGATTTGTCCGCCATGACGCTCGACGATTTTCTTGCAAATAGAAAGACCGATACCGGTTCCTGGATACTCTTCCTTATTGTGCAGGCGCTGAAAAATAACAAAAATTCGTTCGAAGAATTCGGGCGCGATACCTATACCGTTATCGCGAACCTCGAAGCGCCAGTATTTATCGGCATCAGATACTTTAACTTGAATTTCCGGAGGCAGCTCGCCGCGAAATTTGATTGCATTGCCGATCAGATTCTGAAATAACTGAGTAAGCTGAGTGATGTCGCCCTGTGTATCGGGTAGCTCGTCGTGGATAATCTTTGCATGACTTTCCTCAATCGCCACATGCAGGTTGGCTAAGGCTCGTTGCAAAACTGAATTAAGATTCACCGGTTCAAACGGTTTATTGCGCGAACCAATCCGGGAATAGCTAAGTAAATCGTTGATTAGGATTTGCATCCGCGTTGCGCCATCGACGGCGTAATGGATAAATTCGTCGGCATCCGCATCCAGTTTGCCCCGGTAGCGTCGCGCCAACAGTTGGGTAAAACTGGCCACCATGCGCAAAGGTTCTTGTAAATCGTGGGAGGCGACATAAGCAAATTGCTCCAACTCTTTATTAGAACGCGCCAATTCTTCGGTGCGTTGCGCTAAGGCTTCCTGAGCTGTGCGGTAAGCGCTGATGTCGGAAAATTCAACAATGAAATGGGTGACGATGCCGGTTTCGTCCTTGACGCCGCTGATATTGATCCAGGCGGGAAAAAGTTTGCCCTGGCAATGTTGCAGATTTGCTTCGCCTTGCCATGGCTCGCCCTGCTTAATGTCTTGCCAGTGGCTGACGAAGGCGTCCCGTTCCTGAGCGGGTAACAGCAAGGTGACGGGTTGCCCTATCAGGTCTTCATTACGGTAACCGGCAATGATAGCTACTTTGTTATTGACGTGGAGTATTTGCCTGCGGATGTCGGTAATTATGACGCCTTCGATATTGCTTTGGAAAACTTGAGCCAGCAGTCTCAGCATTTCATGATCGGCGTAAAAATAAGCGTCAACAGCCAGTTCGATATCGAACAAAATGACTTTGATTACGGCCTGCATTGTGTCCATACCGGCGGTTTGATCGTTTGCCAGTTGTTGTTGGATTTCGGGTAACAGCCAGGCCAGATAATAATGATATGCACCGAGATACCACTGTGGTTTAAGTCCGATGCGGTGATGGGTTTCACCGATTTTGACGCGATCCCTGGCATAATCAAGATCATAACAACCTGCGGTCAGGCTGTCGAAATAGACTTCCTGTTTGCGTTTTAGTCGCTCTACTAGAGCCGGATCGGTCAATAAATTACGAGTTGTGTCAAAATTTTGTAACTGTACGTAGAAATCCTCAATAAATGAGGCGTGACGGCCTTTTAATGTGTCATGCAGCGCTTTTAGCAAGTCGATGTCACGCTGGCTTAATTGCAAAAATGCCAGGCGTTCGGCGATTTCCTGATCATTAATAATCATGGATGCGTTGCCTACAGGATGTAGGTAAGGGGCGTTAGCAGGAGCGGAAGCTTTAGAGTCGGTCATATTCGATGGCGTACTAGACTATTGTAAAGGTTGCTTGCAGTTAGCGGCGAACGGCCAAGGTTAGGCGACTCAAGTTTACAACACCTGTAAGTTCTATCATATTGGTTTCTTCGGGCTGGGCAAACGCCCGCGTGGCGTCAAGTTTTTTATTATTAACGGCTGTTTTACATTTTTTAGTCAATAATTGCCAGTAATTATTGATTTTTTATCGATAAAAATAGTATTTTTATAAAAATGCGCTGGATGCGGGTGTGGGTGGTTTTTATTGATCAACCAAAATGAGTGTCGGCTTTGCTGGCATTTCTGTACGATTGGTGAGATGCTTTCAGCTGCAAATTTTTTTGTAAAGCCTGTTCTGGGCAAAGTCGAAGGGTTACACTGATGAAATTTAAAACCATTTTTTATATTATCGTTATGACACTAAGTACAGCAACTCAAGCAAATCCGGCATCGGAAAAGAAATTGGCGCCCTGTCCAAGCAGCCCCAACTGCGTTTCCAGTCAGGCTACAGACGCTGGTCATTTTATTGCGCCGTTTAAAATCACCGGCAACACTGGAGATGCCTGGATGACACTGAAAAATGCACTTATCAGCCAAAGCCGCACCGTGATCACCAGCGAAACCGGCGACACGCTTCATGCTCAGGCAACCAGCCTAGTGTTTCGCTTTGTGGACGATATTGACGCGATACTGGATGCGGATGCCGGGTTAATTCATATCCGTTCCGCATCGCGTACCGGTTACGGCGATTTCGGGGTTAATCGCAAGCGGGTGGAATTGCTCCGTTCGCAACTGCAACAGGCGCATGTCATCGAATGATGTTTATTTATGCGATAACGTTTCATTTAACGCAGCAGCAAGGTTGTCATATTGAAACTTAAACCCCTGCGCCAGCAGCCGTTCCGGTACTACGCGCTGACTGCCTAATACCAGTTTCGACATTTCGCCGAGCAGTATTTTTAATAGCCAAGCCGGAACCGGCAGCAGAGCAGGGCGTTTCAGGCATTGCGCCAGTATCCGGGTGAATTCGGCATTGGTAACAGGGTTCGGGGCGGTCGCATTATAAGCGCCCTGCATAGTCGAATCGGCAATCATGGTCAGCGCGATATTGATCCAGTCCCGACGGTGAATCCATGACATCCATTGCCGCCCGTCGCCCAAGCGTCCGCCCAATCCCAAGCGAAACGGCGGCAACATGCGTTGCAGAAAACCGCCGCCGTCGGCAATGACTAAGCCGGTTCTGATCAGGCAGACCCTGACGCCGAATTGTTCGGCTTGTTTTGCGGCAGCTTCCCAATCGGTACAAAGCTGCTGCGAGAAATCTTCATAGGGGGTTGATTGTTCGGTTAACACCGTGTCGCCCTGATCGCCGTAATAGCTGATAGCGGAACCGCTGATTAACAACTCAGGCTTTACGTTCATGTGAGAGATGCAGGTTATTAAGTGGTCAGTCAGGTCGATACGGCTAGCCCTGATCAGCTGTTTACGATCCTCGCTCCAGCGGGCGTCAACAATCGGCGCACCGGCAAGATTGATGATGACCTGGAAGCTTTCTTCCGCTTTAAGCTGAGCTAGACTGCCCAGTGCCATAACCCCAGTCCCGCATATATTGGCAACCTTTTCCGGGCTGCGGCTTAACACCGTAACGGCATGGCCTTGATCGATCAGGCTTTTAGCCAATGCATGGCCTATAAAACCGGTACCGCCAGTAATTAGTATGTTCATAATCGTGTCCTCATAACCATT
>CAZAUB010000047.1:0-10608 GCA_964488195.1 uncultured Methylobacter sp.
TGAAACTGCCGATCCGCAAGTTCCGGGCGCTTGGCCGTTGCCGAAGGGGGCAAGTTAAAACCGGACACATGCGAAAAATTAACGCCGCCCTGTTCGATAACCTGGCCATTAGCCAATACACGGGTTCTGCCGCCGCCACCTTCAGCCCTGTCCCAAAGGTCTTCAATAAACCGTGCTTCAGGCTCCACAGATTCCAGCGCCGTGCAGATTTGATCTTGCAGGTTAAGCAGGTAGTTTTTTACTTGGGTGATGTTATCTATATTCATGCGTGGGGTCGGTGTTGTGTTTTAAATGTCGGTAATTAAAAAGTCCAGGATTGCAATAAGATCCTCTCATTACATGATGATGCGCATATTTTGTGTGCATTTGAAGAATACAACAAATAGAAAAAGCAGGCATTAAATGATCGCCCAAATGATGAAGGCGTGGCAGGAGCGAGCTGGGGTGGGCGGCAGGCCGCCCGTTTATGCCTAAATTTTTTCTTAAAATCAAGATTATATTAACGCCTCTGTTAAAAAATATCAGCATTGCAAACAACGCTCCTAGTACAATATATAAAAAGCATCTTATTATTGAGGCCCCCATGGAAACATATTTACCCTTTATCAAAGCTCTTCTTTCCGAATGGTATCTTTTTACCCTGAACAATGCGTTATACGCAACAGCATTAGCAACAGCGGTCTGGCTGCTGACGGCAACGCTATACAGCATCAGAATTGCCTTCTTAAAAAAAGGGCAAGTCACCCGTGAAAAAGCCCATATCAAAAGCCTCAATGCCGGGCAACAACTGCTACAGCTAAACCAGGAGGAATTGGCGGCAACTGTTGAGCAAATGGAAAAAGCCCAGAGCGCAGTCCAAGATGAGACGCAACGGGCTTTGGCGCTGGAACAGCTGATTTATCAACGCAACCAGCAGATTGCCGGGGTCATTCAGTCGCTGGCGACAAGTTTCGACCTTGGCGAACGGCCATTACTGGCAAGCGAAGACGTTAAGGCAGACTCATTATGGCAGCAACATGACAAAGTCATTATGCAATTAACCGAGCGTTTGCGTACCGCGCTGCAAGCAAAAATTGAGTTACAGCAAACCTGTCAGGCGGAAACGGCAAAACTGGCCGAAAAAGAAGCGTTGCTTGACGTTCTGCAAACAACGTTAGCCACTCACACCAACCAACTGTCCAGACTGGAGCAAGCATTTGAAGAGCAAAAAGCAATACTGCAACAGCAGGACAATGCTCAACAGGCTTTATCCGACGCCCTGAATAACTACCAGCCAAATGCGCCGCGACCCGCAGAGCTTGAACCGGAACCGTTTAGGGCCGTTAGAACCTGGCAACAACCTATGCAGCAGGAAGAAAGCCCAGCTATTGAAGAACCCCTGATTGCCCAGACTGTGGATAATTACAAAGTCGAGCAAATTATTGAAGAGCCGCAAGTCGCGACCCGGTGGCAGAACGAAGCCGAGCCAATTGTTGAAGCGCCGCAAGCCGCAACCCGATGGCAGGATGAACAAGCCCCCGTTGCAATCGAGCCGACTTTTGAAGCCGCTACGCCAGACGTAACGCCGCAGCAGCTGAACCAAGAAATGCCGTCTGAATCATCGGACTCGGAACAGCAACCGGCAAGTCCCGCCAAAGGCTCGCTTGGAAAAATAAAAAACCTGTTTGGCAAGCCAAAACAACAACCGGTTAATCCCGAAAAAGGATCAATTGGAAAAATAAAAAACCTGTTTGGTAAATCAAAAAAATAAAACCGGATACCGTGAGCAATCACAAAATCCGATAATACAGCCACGACCGCTGCCATAGGACACGGGGCAACGGCCTATCTGAAAAAATGAGGCCTCATGATGTCTGCCTTTTGGCAGCACCCGAAGCGATTAAACCCGCACCAGGGAAATTTCGTTGTACCTTGTCCGCTTCATATCTTACAATCCTGTTGGGTGTAGGTCGGGTTAGCGATAGCCTAACCCGACAATTGCCGCTTGAATGTGTTGGGTTACGCTATCGCTAACCCGACTTACAAGCTATTTAGGTTCCCCCCCACATTAAATAACATAAAAAATATTTTGGAGGATAGTATGTTTAAAATTCGTTCGCTGGTTACAGCGTTGGCGTTAGCAAGTTCAGTTTCGGTGGCTTCGGCTTGGGATACATTGCCGACACAGGTCGATTCACCTGCTGATAACCCTACTACTGCGGCTAAAGTTGAGTTGGGGCAAATGCTCTATCATGACCCGCGTTTGTCTTCTACAGGTACGGTTTCCTGTTCTTCCTGCCATAACACCATGCTGGGCGGTGAAGATAATAGACCGAATTCTATGGGTGTTAATGGACAAACGGGTGGACGCAGTGCGCCGACCGTTTGGAATGCTGCGTTTAATACCGTCCAGTTTTGGGATGGCAGAGCACCGAGCCTTGAAGCGCAGGCAGCTGGCCCCGTTACCAATCCCATTGAAATGGGCATGAAAAGCTGGGATGACGTAGTGGCCCGTTTGCAATCGATTGAAGGTTATCAAAAGTCGTTTGAACAAGCGTTCGGTAAGGATGCAATCTCTAAAGACAATGCAACCAAAGCGATTGCTGCTTATGAAAGAACATTAATTACACCAAACAGCCCTTATGACAAGTATGTTTCCGGCGATAAGTCTGCTTTATCAGCGCAGCAGGTTCGCGGCATGGAAAAAGTTGCAGAATTAGGTTGTACCCATTGCCATAGCGGCCCGGCATTCAATGGCCCCGGAATGTTCCAAAAGTTTCCTGCGATCCCCGACGGCTATTGGGAAGCGCAATATCATTTCCACAAGGATAAGGGCTTAGCGGAAGTCAGCAAAAATCCTGCCGATGAGCATTTATTTAAAGTACCAACTTTACGCAACATCGCTTTGACTGCGCCTTATTTCCACAATGGTTCGGTTAAAACGCTGGATAAAGCGGTCATGTTGATGGCCAAACTGCAATTGGGCAAGAGTTTAACCAAAGAAGAAATTGCCGATATTGTGGCATTTTTGAATGGTTTAACCGGCGAGTTCCCTAAACAGAAAATGCCTGTTTTGCCGGGCACACCGGGTTCTACTTTTAATTAAAGCTTCCGCTCCTCGGCAACTGCTCCTGCGTTGCTCTACCTCCTGCATAACCCACAGGGATGTGGGGAATGCAGATTTTGCATGGAGCAAAATATCTGCCCATGCAGTCGTGCTCACGCCCCTTACCTACATAATCCACATGGATGTGGTGAATGCAGATATTGCAGGAGCAAATATCTGTCCCTGTAGGCAAGGTTTGATTCAGGGGCGACCGGCCGGTCGCCCCTACAATTATTCTGCATTGTAAATAGGCGTTGCCGAAATACGCTCATCAATCTGCTTTGAAATTTCCTGGTAAACAGAACTGTTTATCGATTCAAAGCGTTGCTTGAAGTCGGCCTCATTCATGTGTTCAGGAAGATCTCTGGGGTCTGGCATAAAATCGCTGTAATCTTTTATCCTGGACATGGCCCTTTGCATTTTCCGTGCATTTTCCGGTGATGAGGTTGCCATTTCACCAAAACGCGTACCGGCTTTGTCGGCGGCCAAATCAATAAAACTGAAGCCACTGCCGCCGTGTGCGTCGCTTAATTCTTTTTCTTCACCGGCAATTTGGGCGGCTTGCTTGTTTACCGATGCGGTAAGCGCGGCTGAACCTATAAAATGTTGAGCCAGATCGATGCGTTTATACAAAAAAGCAGCATATTGTTGCCCGGTTGACACAGATTCAGGCATCGCCAGGAGTTTTTTTGTCTCCTTTTTATTGACATAGTCGTTGATCGTGGAAATAACAACCCTGTTTTCGTCTATGGCGGTTTCCAGTGTAGAACGCTGGTAAGCCAGCTCAAACAGTGGGCGTAACAACTCTGCCAGTGATAAGCGCCATTCCGGGTCATGCTTGGCAACGATGTCGGCCAGTTTTTGCTGATAAATATTCAGCGTAGCATTGTCGCCTGTGTGCGTCAGAAAATTTCGCGCTTGGATCAATGTATCCTTGTTCGGATAGTAGGTAAGGGTGATTTTTTGCGCGTCAATTTTAACCGCCTTAATAGGGCGGGTTGCCAGAATAAAATATTCATTCAACGATGAATGCTGAATAATGGTATCGATAACAAAGGCAGCCATTTTTGCCGGAAGCAACAGTTTTCCGGCTTTAAATTTGGTGATAACAGGAAGGTCACTGTCTTTAACATTGCCTAATCTAAAGCTGATGTTTAAATACTTGCCCAAGCTGTTTTCAGGCAACGTCATGGTGACTTTAAATCTCAACTCATCATTTTTAAATTCTAAATCGGCCGCACTTTTGCTGTAACGGTTTAACAAATAATTACCGGCGAGATTGAGATCGGCTTGGGTTAATTCAATGATGCCAATCTCATCAGGCTTGGTTTTAGAACCTTCATGCAGGATTTTTTTCGCCCTGACCAAATCATCACGGGTAGGCGACCAACCCACTGCAAGCTCGGGTTTGTCGCCGACGCCAAAAAACACCAGCATCGCGCATAAAATTATTAGCGCACCAAAACAATAGAGCAGAAGATGTACGACTGCATGGATGCAGGAGGTAGAACAACGCATGGAGCGGTTGTCGATTAAAGTTTTCATGTGCTGGCGATTATTAGGCAAATTCCAGTTTAAATCCTGCGGATTTTAAATAATCTGCTTCCTGAATCAAATCGGCATGGGTCAGCGGAGCCTGGGCCAGCCAATGATCAGGAAACTGTAAGCGGATTTTTGATTTTATCAGCGATATTTTAAAATCGGGCAACTCATGTTCCTGGCGATTGCGGTGCAGCAATACCGCCAGTCGCAAAATAACGGTCAGTGTGGGGGCATCGACATTCCAAGGGGGCGGTAATTTATTGAAATGCGCACGTGAGAATTTACGTCGATGCGCTTTTACGATGATTGACAATAAAATCTGGTCCTGCCTGGAAAAACCGGCAAAGTCGCCGTTCTCAATAATATAAGCGCTGTGTTTATGATACTGACCGAGGGCGATGTCATGGCCCATCTCATGCAGGTCTGCGGCCCAGTTTAAAAACTGCACAACGTGTTCATGGTTAGGCCCGCAAAAATCATCACCCAATTGCTCCAGCATATAGCTAATCGTCTGTTTAATACGGGCGGCATGTTCTTTATCGATATGATAACGGTCTGCCAAAGCCTGCACGGTTGCGGAGCGAATATCATGATCATAAAGTCGACCCAGTAAATCCTGGATCAGCCCTTCCCTCAGCGCACCATCGGAAACGGTCATTTGCTCTATCCCTAAGCTTTTGAAGGTGGCGTAGACAATCGCGACACCGCCTGGAAATACCGGAAGACGTTCAGGATCAAGTTCAGGCAACACAAGCTCATCAACATGACTGCACTGGTTGATGTGGGCGACCAGATGCTCCAGGCCTTCCCTGGTTATGCCGTTATTACTCCAGTTTTTGGCTTGAAGGACTTTATCAATGGCTTTTAAACTACCCGATGCGCCGATGGCCTCATCCCAGTTTTTGCGCTGAAATTGTTTCTGGATAGGTTCAAGCTGCTGCTGCGCGAACAAGGTTGCCTGGGTGAACGCATTTTTGGATAGTTTGCCATCCTTAAAAAAAGCATTACTGACCAGTACGCAGCCCATGGGTGTGCTTTCTTTTATTCTGGGCGTGTCGCCTGAACCTATGATGTATTCGGTGCTGCCGCCGCCTATGTCCATCACCAAACGCAGGTTCGCGTTGCTACCCAGGCTATGCGCAACGCCCTGATAAATCAAGCGGGCTTCTTCGATGCCTGAAATGATATGGATGGGATGGTTTAACGCTTTTTCGGCCTTGTCCAAAAACTGTTGCGAGTTTTTAGCCATACGCAAGGTGCTGGTGCCGACCACGCGGACGCTTTCCGGCGGAAAATTGCGGATTCTTTGCCCGAACTTTTCCAGACACTCCAAAGCTCTTTCCTGGGTGTCAGTATCGAGATAGTTCCTACTGTCCAGCCCGGCCGCAAGCCTGACCATTTCTTTAAGACGGTCGAGAGTTTGTAAGTTGCCGTCAGTTAAGCTGCAAACAATCATGTGAAAGCTGTTAGAGCCCAGGTCTACAGCGGCAACGATTTCAGGAGGTTTCTTCGGCACAAGTTATCCAGTTTTGTCTATGAAGCGGATAAGGTTAAAGGTTCAAGGTTAAAGGTTCAAGGTGTTTTTTTGCACCTTGCGCCTTTAACCTTGCACCTTGCGCTTTTAACCTTTAACCTTGCGCCTTTAACCTTGCCCCTTAAAGTATGAATGCATTATCTTTGCGTAATCTTAAAAAAACCTACAATAATGGCTTTGTAGCCTTAAAAGGTATTGACCTTGATGTTGAGGCCGGTGATTTTTTTGCCTTGCTTGGGCCAAATGGCGCCGGTAAGTCAACGGCTATCGGCATTATCAGTTCGCTGATCAACGCCACCTCCGGCTCGGTCAGTATCTTCGGGCATGATTTAAGCCGAGAACGGGAAGAAGCCAAAAGCTGCATCGGCCTGGTTCCTCAGGAAGTTAATTTTAATCAGTTTGATACCGTCAAGAGTATTTTACTCAATCAGGCCGGTTATTACGGTATGCCGCGCAAACCGGCCCTGCAACGTACCGAGTACTGCCTTAAACAAATGGATTTGTGGGACAAGCGTGATATTGTTTCCAGGCGCTTGTCCGGCGGCATGAAGCGCCGGGTCATGATCGCCCGTGCGTTGGTGCATGCGCCCAAGTTGTTGATTCTCGATGAGCCGACCGCAGGCGTCGATATAGAAATACGCCGCTCCATGTGGCAAATGATGCAGGAAGTCAATCAGCAAGGCACGACCATCATTTTAACCACGCACTATCTGGAAGAAGCGGAAAGCCTGTGCCGCAATATCGCCATCATCAATCACGGGCAGATTGTAGAAAATTCCGACATGGCAAGCTTGCTGGCGAGATTGCACGTGGAACACTTTGTACTGGATCTGGCACGCCCGATAGCTACCGCACCGATGATTGAAGGCTGCCAAATTGAGCGCGTGACCGACAAAACCCTTACTGTTGCCATACCTAAAGAGCATGGGCTTAATAGGTTATTTGACCAGTTAAGCGCACAGAATATCGAAGTCATTAGCTTGAAAAATAAGACTAACCGGTTGGAACAGTTATTTATGGATTTGATCGACTCAAACCCGACAGGTGATCAACGATGAACTACTCCATTGCCTTTAGAACCATTGTAATCAAGGAGATATTCCGGTTTGTCCGGATCTGGCCGCAAACACTGCTGCCGCCTGCCATCACCACCGCGCTGTATTTTCTGATTTTCGGCAAGTTGATCGGCGACCGTATCGGCACTATCAGCGGCGCCAGCTACATGGACTATATCGTCCCCGGCATTATTTTAATGTCGGTTATCAGTCATTCCTACGCCAATGTCGTGTCTTCGTTTTACTCGACCAAATTCCAGCGCAATATTGAAGAGTTACTGGTTGCCCCGATACCCAACTGGGTGATTCTGAGCGGTTATGTCAGCGGCGGCATTATCCGAGGATTACTGGTCGGCGTTGTGGTGACTTTAATATCCCTGCTATTTGCAGATATTAAGGTTAATAATATCGCGATTACCCTGTCCATCGCCGTGCTGACAGCCACCGTGTTTGCGTTGGCCGGTTTTATCAATGCGATACTGGCCGAGAGTTTCGACGATATTTCGATTATCCCGAATTTTGTATTAACCCCGTTAAGCTATCTGGGCGGCGTTTTCTATTCGGTAGATATGCTGCCCGGTATTTGGCAGTCTATCTCGATGGGAAATCCCATTTTGTATATGATCAACGCATTTCGTTACGGCTTGATAGGCGTGACGGATATTGATATTCAGATGAGCTTTATCATTACCGGCGGATTTATTGTTACCTTGACCCTGTTTAGCCTTTACCTTTTGCATAAGGGTATTGGGATTAAGAATTAGTCGTCGTGATACGACGCGAATAAAACTATTTTTGATGAAATATTGCTTCAACAATCGATTGAGTGACTAAAAATGGCGCAGATAAAAAAAACGGAAAATATTCCGAAACCAATGCAGGAAAAATACAAGGCTATTGTAGAAATAACCGATAGTTTTGCTAAAGAAAATCTAAACGAGGAATATGCTCAGTTCATACGTTATGCGGTTGCCGCCTTATGTAGAAAACGCCCCTCCCCGTTAGAAACAGGAAAAGCAAGCACCTGGGCATGCGGGGTAACTCATGCAATTGGCATGGTGAATTTTTTATTTGATAAAAGCCAGACACCCAATATAAATGCCAGTGAGTTGTATAAAAAATTCGGTGTAGCTGAAAGCACTGGTCAGGGAAAATCAAAAGCCGTTCGCAATATGCTGGGAATGAATCAATTTGACCCAAATTGGACATTACCCAGTAAGTTAGACAGGAGCCCACTGGCTTGGATGTTATCTGTAAATGGCATGATAGTAGACATTCGACATATGCCAAGAGAAGCACAGGAAATTGCCTTTGAAAAAGGGTTAATCCCTTATATACCTGATGATAGAGAAAGCGATTAATTAAGCTTACCCACTAAAACATAAAATCGAGAGGCTGATAAATGTTAAAAATACAAACTATCAAATTTATTCTGGTAACGCTTACAGCGCTATGCCTTGGCAACATACCAGCTGTCTCAGCCCAGGAGAAAACCGGGCTAAATAGAACCGTCCTGTTAGAAAAAAAGCTGGAACTTCCCAGCCCGAACATAGCCGCCAAAATGATACGGGTCGCGTTTCCATTTGGGTTTAAAACACCTTGGCACACCCATGAAGGGCCGGGGCCTCGTTATGTAGTCAAGGGTATGCTAAAAGTCGTCGAGCACGGCAAAGCCAACACCTACTCTGCCGGTGAAGTTTTTTGGGAATCGGGTGAACTGATGTCGGTAGAAAACGTCGGCGACGATGCGGCAGAACTGATTATTTTTGAATTAGCGCAGGACAAGTAAGTTATCCATTGGTGATCGATATTATCGAAAATCTGCCCGGCTTTACGCCATCCGATTTAACTTGATGCGCATCTATCTGGCCTACATCACAGTTATTTTACTTTGGGCGACGACACCGCTGGCAATCAAATGGAGTGACGAAGGGGCGGGATTCCTGTTCGCGGTGACCGCGCGAATGGCGATTGGCTTGGTGTGTCTATTATTGATGCTGGGCCTGTCGAGACAACGCCTAATCTGGCATCGTAAAGCACTTGAAACTTACCTGGCCGTGTCCGTGCAAATTTACGGATCGATGCTGGCGGTTTACTGGGCGGCTCAATTTATTCCATCCGGCTGGGTCTCGGTGATATTCGGTCTTTTGCCGTTGATGACGGCTATATTGGCGGCGATCTGGTTAAGGGAGCGGAGCCTGACTTTAGGCAATCTGCTGGCCTATATTCTGGGCATTAGCGGTTTGTGGGTTATGTTCGGCTCGGCATTGCAAATGGGGCATGACGCAGTGCTGGGCATCATCGGCGTACTGGTATCGACGTTTTTACAGGCCGTCAGCTCGGTTTGGATCAAGCGCATTGATGCAAAAATACCGGCTTTATCCCAGGTAACGGGCGGCCTGTTACTATCCCTGCCGGTTTACCTGATTACGTGGGCGATATTTGACGGTCATTGGCCGACTGAAATTTCACCGATCAGCCTGGCATCCATCATCTATCTGGGCATGATAGCCACGACGGTTGGCTTTGTGCTTTATTACTATTTACTCCTTTATCAGAGCGCCCCCAAGGTTGCACTGGTCACCTTGATTTCACCGGTAATGGCTCTACTGTTGGGTCATGCCGTTAACCATGAACCGCTGACCATGAAAGTGGTAACAGGCACACTACTCATACTCAGCGCATTGTTGATGCATGAGTTTTTTGATCGGTTAACGGGTTCAAAACAAGCTAAATCATCCGATAATTTTCCAGATTAAGCTCATACTTTGTAGCTTAGGTTACATCTTTTCACACCAAAAGTAGGCGCTTTACGACTGCACGGACAGATATATTGCTCCTCGGTAATTGCTCCTGCATTACTCTACTACACGCCATCCATGGCGTTATGCAATATCTGCATTCACCACATCCATGTGGTTTATGCAGAAAGTAGAGCAATGCAGTGAATTTAAACGCTGGCTGGAAAAGCAAGTGGCGAAGTTTAAGACGGGCAAAGGCAGCCATTTACACGTTGAACTGAACGGCAACTACTCCGTCTTTCCGTTCCACGGTGCCAAAGAAGCGCGCTGGAGCGTGGGAACGATACACTCTGCCGGAAACGCCCGTTTTCGATGTCGTTCAAACAGGCTTATTCCGGACTACAAAGATGCACCCAATCCGCCCCTAAAGTCCCTTGCAGCTGTTGCAGGTAAGCCGGATCGTTGATCTCGGCCAGCATACGTTCAGTCGCTTCGAGTTTTTGGTTTAACATAGCGCGAACAGTCGAATCATTTTGCTCCGTTTCGGTCAATTGCTGCTGGATGTATTTCTTGTGTTGTTGCCAAAGCTTGCTTTCGCGTTGCTGTTTGATTTCAAGGCGCTGTTGATACCAGTCGCTTTGCAGTAAATAG
>CAZAUB010000048.1:0-8468 GCA_964488195.1 uncultured Methylobacter sp.
CCTCCTGGAGACCCCCCTCCACCTCCGCGATTTTCTCGATCATCTCCTGCGAGATCACCTCGAAATCGGTGGCGCCGCAGACGGTGCATTTCACGGCGCCGGTCTGCGTGGCCGTGACGCCGCACGCCCGGCACATCGACACGGGGCCGGACTTCGCCCGCTCGAGCGCCACCGCCTCGGCCAGCGCCTTGGTCGCGGTCGCGGCGCCCTTCGGCATGAACCGATCCATCAAAGTTATGAAGTGGCTATTATGGGTAGGCTCCAGCAGATGGACCATCTCATGCACGACGATGTATTCCAAACACTCCGGCGGCTTCTTGGCCAGTTCGGCATTGAGCCGAATGCTCTTGGAGCGTGGGCTACAACTACCCCACTTCGTTTTCATTCTTTGCACAAAAAACCGTTCCACCTTCACGCCAATAAGCGGTTCCCATTTTGCGATCAATGCCGGGATAGCTTCTTTAAGCCTCTCGCGATACCATGCTTCGAGAATCTCCTGCTTCCTTCCGTCACTGCTTGCAGGGCGAATTTGAAGGCGAATTTTATTGTGCTTTAACTCAACTTCCGGGGCGGCATCTTTCTCAACCAATTGGAGCAGGTAGCGCTTTCCCCAAACATAATGACTTTCGCGGTCGAGGTATTCGCGCGGTGTCTCGCGTTGCTGTTCGCGCAGCTTTTGCTGTTGGCTCTTGATCCAGCCAAGCTTGGTAATCGCAAACACGCGAATGGTGTCAATATCCATCCGCAACGGCGCGGCAATACGAACCTTGCCAGTGGGTGGATACACGCTCAAATGGATATTCTTGATGTCTTTTAACACAACATCCACGGAAATATCGCCAAGTTCAATCTGCGTAACCATCAGTATTCCTTATGCTTCATAATGATCAGGAAGATACGTTCAACCTCCTTCTCATCATTATTTAGAATCGGCAGCAAGGCCCGCTTGATTTCGTTCTCTTTTGCCTGAACGCCGCGCCAATCGTCAGGCCTGACCCGCCTAATGGTCTCGTCGATCCTGACCGTCAATTCCAGCGCATCTTTTTTGTTTGTATGCCCATAGGCGGCAGACGGCTCAGCCATACCAAAACAAAGATTGTCATAAAGAGCACGGCGTCCCGGCGTATTTAATTGTTCGGGCGTATCATCAGCCCGACCTACCTCTACCGTCTTCGCCAGCTCGGCAATCCGTTTCAGGTATTCTTCATACTCAATGGCCTTGGCTTTACGGGTGGCGATGATCTCGTCCAACAACACCGACATCTTGTCGTAAAAAGCCGGGTTATTCAGGTGTTCCTTGATGATCTTACTGCGGACATTATTCTCGATGGTCTCGGCCACGGCATCCTTGCTGCCCTTCAAGCCGCCAAGTTGTGTGTTGATCGCATCCGCAATGCCGGTTTTCACAATCAACTCCAACAACGGCATGTTATCGAACGGCGAAATTTTCCTCGGCGCATCGGCTTCAATATAGGTGTCGATCAGGTGTCGCATGTCGGCCTCGTAGGCTTTCATATCCAGCTTTTCGTCAGCGGCATTGCGAATGATTTCCCGCAGTTTGAGATACTCGTCAAGTTTCTGTTTGATGCGCTGAATATCGACATCGCTGTATCCGGCTTTGTCCAGTTCGCCGTCGATATTGGCGTAGGCACGTACCAGCGTAACCGTCGCCTTGTACAGTGCAACACGTTGAATTTCATGCGCCTTCAAGTCATCAGGAATCTCGGTATTGCCGCAAAAATAATGGATATGTTCAAGCTCGCTCTTCGGCGGATCCACCGGCTCGCAAAGCAGCGCGATAGCCTCCAGCGCATTATCCAAACGTTCCCGGCCTTTGGTCAGGCGGTCTTGAAGTAGAATCTCAGGATCAGCACCACCCGCGCTATGATCAAGCTCGGAGCTATAAACTGCGATGGCGTTTTCCACCTTCTTGAACAAGTCCTTGTAGTCCACGATGTAACCGAAGTCCTTGTCCTCGCCGTCCAGCCTATTGGTTCGGCAAATGGCCTGGAACAGCCCGTGATCTTTCATGCTCTTGTCGATATAAAGATAAGTGCAGCTCGGCGCATCGAAGCCGGTCAGCAACTTGTCCACCACGACCAGCAACTTCATGTTGGCCGGTTGCTCCTTGAACAACTTCTTGGCATGATCCTCATAGGTCTCTGTTTTCGACTTGCCCGGCAGCGCATCCACGTTTTGCAGCAGATCGGTGTAGGTGTTGTAGATGAACAGCTTGTCCGTCTCCGTGTTCGCGCCGGTGTCTTCCAGCGTGACGTCTTTAATCTGCGGATTATAAGAAGTGACGACGGCACACTTGCCTTTAAACACCGTCTTCTGAAACAGCTCAAAATACTTGCATGCCTCGTAGATGCTGGAAGCCACCAGGATGGCAGTGCCGCGCCCGTCATTCAGGCGGCGGCGTCTTTTGAAGTCGAAGATGATGTCGGCAACCACTCGTGCCATGCGGGATTTGGAGCTGAGCACATTTTGCATCGTGCCCCACTTTTCGCGCAGGGCGGCCTTTTGCCAATCGTTCAGAGTCGTGGTGGAAGCCTCGAACCATTCGTCGACCGTTTCCTCCGAACCTAAATGCTGGTCGATGTCCCGCGCCTCATAAACCAAGTCGAGCACCACCTTATCCTCCACCGCCTCGCTGAATTTGTAGGTGTGAATATAGCCGCCAAACACTTCCAGGCTGGTGGCTTTATCCTGCTTCAACAACGGCGTTCCGGTAAAGCCGATAAACACCGCGTTGGGCATCAGCGCTTTCATCGTGCGATGCAGCTTGCCGCTTTGGGTGCGGTGGCATTCATCCACGAACACGAACAGCTCGCCCACCGTCGGGCAGGGCTGCGCTTCCAGTTCCTTGATGAACTGCTCGAAATCTTCCACACCCCGTTTGCCGAACTTATGCACCAGCGAACACAGCAAGCGCGGAGTGGCTTGGCCGAGCTGACTCATCAGGTCGCGCCCGCTACCGGCACGGGTCATCGGATGACCGGCAGCCATGAAAACGCCCTCAATCTGCTTATCCAGCTCATCACGGTCGGTGACGATCACCACGCGGGCATCGGGCTTGTTCTCCAAAATCCACTTCGCCAGCAGCACCATCACGATGCTCTTGCCGCTGCCCTGGGTATGCCAGATGATGCCGCCCTCGCGACGGCGGACATGCGCCTGCGCGGCCTTAATGCCGAAATACTGATGCACCCGGGGCAGCTTTTTCTCGCCGCCATCGAACAGCACAAAATCATGCATCAGCTCGATCAACCTAACCTTGTCGCACATCTTGAGCAGGTATTTATCCAGCTTGTAGCGGCTATTGTCCGTCTCATCTTCTTTCCATTTCAGGAAATACTTTTCCTCGGTTTTGATCGTGCCATATTGCAGTCCCTCGGAATCGTTACCGGCGAAGATGAGTTGCACGGTGCTAAAAAACCACGCATTGAACTCCGGCTGTTGGTTGGAAATGCTCTGGCGGATGCCGTCGCCGATTGAGACGCGGCTGTTCTTCAACTCGATCACGCCCACCGCGATGCCGTTAACGTAAAGCACCAAGTCGGGCCGCCGATTGCAGTTGCCGCGCAGGGTGACTTCCTCGGCGATGGCGAAATCGTTTTGCGCAGGGTCTTCCCAGTTGATCAGCTTGATTGTCTCCGTATTCTCGCCCACCGCAGCCTGCACCTGAATGCCGTAACGCAGCAGGCTATACACTTTCTTGTTGTTGTCATATAGGCTACGATTCGGATTGCCCGCCTCGGTGCACAACCGGTCGAACGCTCGACTGATCTGCTCCGGGCGGTAGCCACTCTTGGTCAAAAAGCCGGTAAGCAGCCCTTCCTCGATATTGCTGTTGTCGTCGCGGTCAGTCCAATCGCCAAGGAAGCGATAGCCCAATTCATCGCTAAATAAAGCAATGACACGGTTCTGCGTTGCGCGTTCGGGTTGGCCAATCTCATTCATTTTGCATTTCCATTATTTGACTTAAGCATCAATTCACTATTGGCTATCAATATTATTGAGCGCTGTAGGGACAAATCCTTCATCTGATAGGGCTCTAACTACGCCGCGCATCAAGTAGCTGTTGCTAAAGCCGATAGTATATTGCCGCGCCCCTTCCTTGATAGGCTGCAACATATTTCGCTCAACTAACTTCTTGATTTGATAGGTTCGCTGGGCTGCGGTCATAGCGGACATGGCAGGCTCTAAGTCAGCCGCCTTTGCCACGCCGTTATTAGCGGCGATATGCAGTATTTTTTCTTCCATTGCCGTAATCAGCTCTCTTTCCCTGGCGTAAGTCAGCGCAGGCGCAAGAATTCTCGCACTCAAAAAGTTAAAATCAGTCAACTGATCGACTTTACGCAATTCGTTCAAAATCCCTTGCAAGACGTAAACACACCACTCCTCCAAGCCTTTGTGCGAGCCCTTATCGGCACAGGCCAACATAGTGTAATACCGCTCCCGATCATTACAAAACACCGCCGTCGGATTCAGCACCCTGCCACCCGCTTTAACATTAAAGCCATACTTAATCAGCAGAGCGTAGGTTAGCAGCCGCACCACCCGGCCATTACCGTTACCAAACGGATGTATCCAGCCAAAACGGTGATGCGCCAGAGCCACCTTGATCAAATCATACTTGGGCGGATCATTCTGATTGATAAAATTGACCAACTCCTGCATATACTGCGGCACTTGAATAAATTCCGGCGGCAAATGATCGGACTGAGCAATTTGCACCGGATGCAGCCGGTAAGCACCCGGTGTGGCATCTCCCTCCCGCTCCAGGTCTTTTACCGCAATGGCTTGCAACTCACGGATAAAGTGTTCTGTCAGGCCATCACCGGATTGAATACTGTCCTCGATATAGGCCATAGCAGCTTCAATATTTTCCATTTCCCGCAGTTGGTCGGAAGGTATTTGCCGGGTGCCTTCCAGCTTGCTTTCCACATAATCGGCCAAGGTCGTATGATTACCTTCTATACGGGCGGAACCCAAACTTTCCAGCATGTGGAAGATATGTTTGAGCTGGAAAAAAACCTGCGGTGGCGTTGTACCGCCCAGTTGCAAGCGACGCAAATGTTCCAACTCCGTCAAAACATCGACCAACGGAGAATCAAACGCAGGATTGAGTAAAGCCAAATCATAGTGATTAAATGTAGGCATGGTGATATTTTTCTGTAATAGAAGTTTTTTATATCTTTAATCTATCATTATTATTTAAATATATTCAATAAATTAACTAATAGCATAAAATAAATTATCTTGAAACACCTCGAAGAATATGTCGCATGACCTGCTTTGATAAGTCTACTGCAATGGCTGTCTCGTTCCTTCGGGTTGCGTTACTGCCATTAAGTTAAGAAATCAGTCCCTTCTCCCACCGGGAGAAGGTTAGGATGAGGGATCCAATAAAGGCATTTTCCTTATTTTTATTCTCTTCATCACATCCCCTTTCCCTCACATTGTGAAAAATGCCTGACATTCTGAAATTGCCGCCGCAATTCCTGAATCGGAAAACACGGATCGTTCCAGTTTCGGAAGCCATTCCGGTTCCGACGCAATCAATGCGCGAACGCTGTCGACATCCACAGCCTTGCCCTGTTTCAGAAGTTCTTGCATCGCCATGTCAACGGTGGCAAGGAGCTCCAAGTCATCGTTTGACCTGTAGCGAAACTGCTCCAGCCATGCAATGATCTCAGACCCGTACCATTTAATGAAGTAGGCTTTTGCCTGTTCAATTTTTTCGCCGGCAATGAAACCCCTGTAGTTTCCATTTTCGTGCTGCCGTATATAACCATTCTCTTGGGCGATTTTCTCCGGGCCTGAGTATTTGGTTTTCGGATTGTAGGGTCCGGCGGCTTTTTTCAGATAACCTTGGACTTCTTGCTCAGCCTTTCGATGCATCAGATAGGACAGCTTGGTGTAACGCTTTCGCCCTAATGGAAACTCGGGCTTACCAGCAAACAGGTCAGCCAGCACGGCAATCACAACAGCCTCATTAAAAGCCCAGTTATGGGACTTGTCTGGTCTTGGCGCGGCGGGGATGCGCTCTACGTCTGACAGAGCATGTTGCTCAACCTTCACGACAGCCGGATCAACCAAACGAATCTTTCCGGTGAGCAGGTTGTGCATTATGCCTTGTTTGATGGCGCGGGTTTTGGCGAGCTTTTCTTCCAGCGCGGCGATTTCGGCATCCATGTCGGAGAGGATGGCGGCTATGGCGGTTTGTTCATTTAACTCCGGCGCAAGAAACTCGAAGGTAACAAAATCTTTCTGATATAAATGAGTTATTGTTGAGCCAGCGGTAATCTTCGAAAGAAATTCGTCAAAGACTTTTGATACCAAAATATAAAACACGAAGAGTTCAACAAATGCCTTATCCAGCGGCCTTATTACAAATACACCACTATTTAATGTTGCTGGGATATGTAAATTTTCTACATACCCTACCTTGCCAATCGTTCCGTCCTTGGTCAACAAAACATCACCATTTTTTAGCTGGATATTTCTATCCTGTTTATAACGCCATTCATCAACAAAGTGACAAGTTGACCAATTCACACGTCCACCAATAAAGTCCGTTCCTGTCACCAAGTAGTACATGCCACTATCCAGATATTCTTCTGTAGTTAGCGCTTGCCATCCAATTCGAGCCTTTATTGAAGCGTGTTTCCTCATACTGATTATTGACCACTCCCCGCTAAATCCCGGCAGACGCTTCTTGCCGGTGAGCAACTCCTGCATGGCACCTTGTTTAATATGGCGCTTTTTGGTGATGAGTTGCTCCAGCGATTCGATCAGGGCATCCGCATCACTCAACGCCTCGGCAATGGCTTCTTGCTCGGCTTTGGTGGGTGGAAAAGGGATTCTTGTTGGATTTATTATCCCTGTGTTCAGATTCATTTGAGAACCAGTCTGTCCACTCTTAGACCAGCCACTTTCAAGCGCCTTTAATGAATGGTAGAGAAAATTCTGTAAAACTCGTTGCCTTTCAAAAACCACAAATCCGTCATGAATACATACGTCAATATCCGTGATGACTGGCTTTCCCACTGAAGCGCAAATGCTCATTATCAAACTGCCTTTTGGCACAAAGCGACTGTGTCGAACTCCTAATTCAGATAGTCTCTGAGTTGTTTCTTGTAGACGCCTCTTAGATTTGGTTACGTCGGAAATTCTTACCCATCCAATTTGCGATTGCTCATCAAACCAGATTGGACTTTCAATTGGACGCGGGCTCGCTCCTCTATATATATCAGAAATATCTCCAAGAGCCCTCACCTCCCAATCCTCCGGTATCACCCCAACCTCAGTCTGCTTATAACCCGGCGGCAATAATGGAGCGTTGCCAGCGGATAACTGATAATGTGCACTAGCTTCCTGCACAGACAAAGATTTCTTGCCCATATTCAATCGGCCATTATCCATGATCGACGAAGCCCATTTTTTGCAAATGCGCGTCCACTTTGGCGCTCAGGCTTGCCACTTTATCGGTCAGCATCGGTAGCGGGGTTTCGTAGCGTTCGGCCAGTTCTTTCACCCGTTGCGTAAGAGTCTGACTGATGCGATCCATCTCGCCATGAATGGCGGCGGCGATGGCGGCCAGCCATTTGTCTTCGACTACCAGCGTTTTGATCTCGGCCTCTGTGAGCGAGGGGTATTTGGCATAGACCAGCGCGTCGAGTGCTGCCTCAGCTTCTTTCAGGGCTTTCTTGAGTTCGGCCTCCTCATTTGCCAAGCGCAGCCATGCGCAAAGGATAGTCTCTTCAGGAACGCCAAGCCCCAGCTCGGCTTCTTTTTTGTCGCCAAGCTGGGGCTTGGCGTTCCCGGTAATTTCTTTCAGCCGGGCGGCGACGTTAGCCTTGTTGACCTTGTCCAGCTCAGAAAATGCGCCTTCCTCGCCTCCGTGCTCCTCTTCCAACTCAGCCATCTGGGCAGTCACGCTTTCCAGCGTAGCCTCCTGCTCGCGGATGGCAGCCTGCTGGGAGGCAAAGTAGCGGTTGACGATCAGCTGCTTGGGCACGAGGTCGCAAGTCCAGCCTTTGTCGGTTTCCTTGACTGTTTTGCCTTCCTTGTTTTTCTTGACTTCAATAATCCGGTAGGTCTCGGCCTTCCAGCCATCGGCGGCGATCAGGTAGCAATCGTCCTGCATGGTCGCGGCCCAGTAGTCCATCAGGTGCTGATAAACATCGTATTGTTCAATCAGCGGTTTGCCCGTGTAATGTGCAAGCAGGTCTTCGGCAAGTTCGGCGATGACGGTCTTGGGGTGGCAATCGGTTTGCAGGCTCTTGAGCGTTTTGGTGCTCTGCTTCCGCCACTCGGCAAACAGGGTATTCATGCTGTCGATGAAACTGACGAACTCCGGGTGCTCGTAAATGCTGGCCTTGATGGCTTGCTTGGGGACGGCCAGATCAAGGTAGCTGGGGCGGTTGGCCTTAAACAAGGTCTTGCACAGTTGCGGGCAC
>CAZAUB010000048.1:8478-10538 GCA_964488195.1 uncultured Methylobacter sp.
GGCTGCAAGGCATCCACGTCGGCGCAGGGTATGCCGCCTTTCAAGTGCCCTTCAATGTCCTGGATGTCTTCCGTTTGCTGGCTGTCGATGTAGCGCGGGATGTTTAGGTTGAATTCGTTCTTGTCGATTTCTTCGATGCTGACCATGCGCGAGTATTTGGCAATCTCCAGCCGCTTGTTGAAGACATCGACGATCCGGTGGATGTCCATGTCGCGCAGGCGGTTCTTGTTACCGTCTTTGATGTAACCTTTGCTGGCATCGATCATGAAGATGCCTTTGCGGGCATGGGCGTTTTCCTTGTCGATAACGATGATGCAGGCGGGAATGCCGGCGCCGTAAAACAGGTTAGCAGGCAGGCCGATAATGCCTTTGATGTAGCCTTTGCGAATCAGGTTCTTGCGAATGTCGGCCTCGGCGTTGCCGCGAAACAAAACACCATGCGGCAAAATGCATGCGCCCTTCCCTGTACTTTTTAGCGAACGCACAATGTGCAGCAGGTAGGCGTAATCGCCTTGCTTGTCCGGCGGAGTACCGAAATCCTGGAAGCGCCGGTGAGGATGCTTGATCAGGGCCGTCGGGTTGTTGTGCAGGATCATGTTCATGCGCGCCAGACCGGAGGTGGCGGCGTCCTTCTCTTGTCCGTAGAGCGTGACCTTGGCACGGGCTTCGTCACCCACTTTCAACAGCAATGAGCCGGAACCGCAGGTCGGGTCATAAACGGTGGTTGCATTGCTGGTATCGTCAGCGCGTATGCCGATGATCTGCGCCATGATGCGGCTGACCTCGGCGGGCGTGTAGAACTGCCCCTTGCTCTTGCCGCTCTCGGTGGCGAAGTGGCGCATCAGATATTCATAAGCGTCGCCAAGTATGTCATCGCCTTCCGCACGGTTCTTGCTGAAGTCGAGCGCCTTGTTTTCGAAGATGGCGATCAGGTTGGTCAGGCGCTCAACAATTTCCTGGCCGCTACCCAGCTTACTGGGATCATTGAAGTCCGGCATATCCGACAGCTTGTTGGCATTCGCCAGCGGCGCGATGATTTTCTTGTTGATCTGGTCGCCGATGTCGGGCTTGCCCTTGAGCGCAACCATATCCTTGAAGCTTGCGCCTTCGGGGATGGTAATCGGCGCGTAAGGAATACCGGCGTATTTATCACTGACATATTTGATGAACAGCAGTACGAGAACGTAATCCTTGTACTGACTCGCATCCATGCCGCCGCGAAGTTCATCGCAACCAGACCAGAGGGAGGAATAAAGCTCGGATTTTTTAATAGCCATTATGAAATTGTTATTGTTTTATACTCATCGCACATTAAAATTCAGCACAGAAAATTACTCATTCGTGTGTACCAAAAAAAAGGGATTGTGACTAATCACAATCCCTTTTCTTTACCCTTAGCTGCCCTTTTGTTAAGAGCAACGACAATACAGGTTATTCCGCTTCGACTTCTTTCATACTCAATCTGACTCTGCCTTGACGGTCAATTTCGAGTACTTTGACTCTGACCACATCGCCTTCATTCAATTTGTCGCTGACTTTATCGACGCGTTCATCTGAAATTTGCGAGATATGAACCAAGCCGTCTTTTCCGGGAAGTATGGTAACGAAAGCGCCAAAATCCATTAATCTGACTACTTTGCCTTCGTAAACTTTACCGACTTCAACTTCTGCGGTAATTTCCTCGATCATACGACGCGCTTCTTCACCGGCGGCTTTATCAACGGACGCCACTTTAACGACACCGTCATCGGTCAAATCAACGCTGGCACCGGTCTGCTCGGTGATGCTGCGGATGGTTGCGCCACCTTTACCGATAACTTCGCGGATTTTGGCCGGGTCGATTTTAAAGGTGATGATACGCGGTGCGAAATCGGACATTTCTTCACGCGTGGCGGACAGCGCTTTATTCATTTCGCCCAGAATATGCAAACGACCGTGTTTTGCTTGCTCCAGAGCTGACTTCATGATTTCTGCGGTAATGCCATCTATTTTGATGTCCATTTGCAGTGCGGTAATGCCGTCTACAGAACCGGCGACTTTAAAGTCCATATCGCCCAGAT
>CAZAUB010000049.1:0-10447 GCA_964488195.1 uncultured Methylobacter sp.
TGGCGTTAATGCAAAATCTGCATTCCCCACATCCCTGTGGGTTATGCAGGAGGTACGACTCCAAGGATGGAGGAGGTAGAGCAACGCATGGAGCGGTTGCCGAGAGCAATGCAGGAGCAGCGAAGCGGTGTGCCGAAGAGTCCTGAAGAAATGGTTTTTGTGGAGGATGTGTGAATAAATGTTCAGTATGTGGTCATGAGCGCAATGACCGTGATATGAAATGCCCGGAATGCGGTAGTTTTTACTCAAAAATTGCCGAGATTATTGCCGAACAGGAAGCGCAGGAGGAAATGCAAACATTGCGTGGGCGATGTAAAAGAATTCTTAATGCGGATGATGTTAAACACGCATTACTGGCCGAACTGACGCTGATATGGGCGGGGCTGACTAAAAAAGGCGTGTTTGCACTTTTTGTGATTTTCGTCTTTGTGTTTGCTTTGGTCGTTTCTGTTTTGTAGTACTGTAGGTCGGGCACCAAAAGTAGGCGCTTTACGACTGCATGGATGCAGGAGGTAGAGCAACGCATGGAGCAGTTGCCGAGGCGACTGCTTTTCGTTGCCCGACAATTCGGCTAAACCACCCGCGAATGCGTTATCTTTCCAGTAATTTGAGTTTGCCTTCTTTGCCATTCCACTCATCAGCATCAGGTAAAGCCGGTTTTACATCCGCAATAACAGGCCATTGTTTGGCCAGTTCTGCATTTAACGCGATGAAACCTTCCTGTCCTTCCGGCAATTCATCTTCTGCAAAAATTGCGTTGGCAGGGCATTCAGGTTCGCATAACGTGCAATCAATACATTCATCCGGATCAATAACCAGAAAGTTAGGGCCTTCACGAAAGCAATCTACAGGGCATACATCTACGCAATCAGTAAATTTGCATTTAATACAGTTTTCGGTGACTACAAAAGTCATAATTATTACCAAGAAAGTTGATTTTTGATTTAAGGCGTTATTCTAGCAGAAAGAATTGGACGATTGAATGCCGAGTTTGTTAAAGACATCATTTAGCCGATTGTGAGTCTTGCCGACGGAACAATGGCCCGGTAAAACTTACTTTGCGCTTGCCGAATTAAATAACGACAAAAACCGGCCTTTTTCGCCGCTAATTTTTCGTTCTTGGGTGTTTTTTAACGCGAGTCTTGCTTCGGCTTTAAGTTGATTGTCGGCATAAGGTTGCTCAGCACGCGCAGGAGCGGCGCTTGCCCGTTCAAAATAAAGGGCCGCATCCTTGGGCTTGTTATGTAACAACAGAAATTCGCCGTAAAAATAGTTGGCATCAATGCCGTCAGGATTGATTTTAAGCGCGGTTTCCAGCATTTGTTGGGCGGCATCGTCATCGCCAAATGCGATAGGCCACACGGGTACCATATAGTAAAGCGTACCTAAGGTCACATAGGCCGACCCGTTCATGGCTTTCGGGTTGATTTTAATGGCTTTGACCAGCAAATCACGCGCCTCATGAATGGCGCCAAGCGCAGAAAAAGCATCTTGGTGATCGGCATAAGTCGCCTTTACCACGGCCTGCCAAAAAATAGGTTCGGCAGCATTCGGGTATTGCTTGCTTAAGTTCGCGGTCTTATCGAGCAGTTGAACATAAGCAGGCCCTTGTTTGCTTTTGGGAGTACTGTAATAAATAGACGCCCACTCAGCCTCAATGTTTGTTAAAGAGTCTTTCAGGCTCTCCGCAAGACATTGAGTTGATAGTAGCAATAAAACAACAAAAATTAATTTTTTCATGCCTGAAATATAGAATAAGACTCCTGATATTTCAATAGGCGTATGAAATATTTAATCTTCATGCCATTCTGAATAAGGATGTATTGCCAGATTGTTGTTGTAATAACGCAAATCTCCGGTGACTTCCAAGCCTAACCAGAGCGGTTTTGAAAAAGATTGCCCTGTTTCGTCCAATTCAATTTCAGCGACTATCAAGCCCAGATTGTCGCCTTCAAACTCATCTATTTCCCAAAGATGACCGTCATCGGTGACGAAATGACGGGTTTTTTCGATTAACGGTTTTCGGCAAAGATTAGTTAATATCTCGTTGGCCTCCACCATCGGAATTTCATATTCGTATTCATGCCGGTGAGTGCCGATAGTCGCCGTTTTTATATTCAACCACGCATGGTCATCACTGATGCGAACTCTGATTGAGCTGGTTGCCTGAGAGCTTAAGTAGCCCTGCCGATATTTTACCGAGCGGCTGACGTGTTTGCGCCAGTCGTCGGTGGCGAGCAAAAATTTATGTTCTATTTCTATAGCCATGATTTTGTTCCTTACAGTGGCTGCCGCAGCAATAGCGGCTAAAATGACTGCTACCCAAAATATGCCAATTTATCAGGCTGAGTCCTATGCTTTATTCGCAATTCCTGCTTAAATACACAGTCATGCATCACGAATTATCGGGCCGCGTCAAAGACATCGGTTCGGCGGCTGTTATAATGTCAAAGGTCTGGGAGCGGTAACCTGGGCATTAATTCTAACTTTAGCCGCGACTGCTCCTGGCAGTCTTGCGGCATACACATCATCCCTGACGATAAAGAGGAACGCAATGAGCGCATTAATATGTGGGTCTATGGCTTACGATACCATCATGGTTTTTCATGATAAATTCAAACATCACATTTTGCCGGAAAAAATCCATATCCTGAATGTATCCTTCCTGGTGCCGGTGATGCGGCGTGAATACGGCGGCTGTGCAGGTAACATTGCCTACAACCTGAAATTGCTGGACGAAGAACCGTTAACCATGGCTACCGTCGGGCATGATTTTGAACCGTATGCGCAGTGGATGGCTCAGAACCAGTTATCCAGCGAGTTTATTCAGATTCTGGACAACAGCTATACCGGTCAAGCCTATATCACCACCGATGAAGAAGCTAACCAGATTACCGCGTTCCATCCCGGCGCTATGAATTCCTCGCATTTAAATTCAGTGCCGACTGACAGAAAAATCAGCATAGGCATCGTCTCACCCGATGGCAAGGAAGGTATGCAATTGCATGCCGAGCAGTTTGCAGAACTGGATATACCTTTTATTTTTGATCCGGGCCAGGGCATGCCGATGTTTAATGGCGAAGAACTGCTCAAGTTTCTGGATCAGGCAACTTGGGTGACATTGAATGATTATGAATCCGAGTTAATGCAGGAACGTACCGGCTTGTCGCTGGAGCAAATGGCTGAACGGGTTGAAGCGCTGATCATTACTTTGGGCGGCCAGGGTTCGCAAATTTATACCTGCGGCGAATGCATCAGCATTCCTGCCGCAAAACCCAAAGCGATACTTGACCCAACGGGTTGCGGTGATGCCTATCGTGCAGGGCTTTTATACGGCCTGATGAATGAATTGGGCTGGGAAGTGACCGGCAGAGTTGCCTCATTAATGGGCGCAATTAAAATCGAAAATAACGGCACCCAGAATCATTCATTTGATATAGATACTTTCAGGCAACGATACCGCGAGAATTTCGGCTCTTCGTTTTAAGTAACGTTATTCATGCTAAAAAACACCCAAAATCTATTAGACATCATGTCGCGTCTGCGCCACCCGGAACAGGGCTGTGCGTGGGACGTCAAGCAGGATTTCACCAGCTTAATTCCTTACTTGATTGAAGAGGCCTACGAAGTCGTCGACGCGATTGAACGCAATGACCTGGATGATTTGCGCTCGGAGTTAGGCGATCTGCTGTTACAGGTGGTGTTCCATGCCCAGATCGCCGATGAACAAGGGCTGTTCAACTTTGAACAGGTCTCAGCAGGCATTTGCGACAAACTGATCCGCCGCCATCCGCATGTTTTTTCCGATGCTGTTTTCAACACCGATGAAGAACGTCATCAAGCCTGGGAACAAGAAAAAGCCATAGAACGGCAGAAAAAAAACAAAACCGCTGAACAAGACAGCGTGTTATCGGGTGTAGCCCGCAATCTTCCTGCATTGATTGAGTGTGAAAAAATACAGGATCGCGCCGCAAATCACGGATTTGATTGGCCGGATGTGTCGCCGGTTTTTGACAAGGTACTGGAAGAACTGGATGAGGTTAAAGAAGCCTGGCAATCCGGGGATCAGGCGCATATTCAGGAAGAAATCGGCGATTTATTGCTGGTTGCGGTTAATCTGGCCCGTCATTTAAACGTCAATGCTGAAGTCGCGCTCAAGGAAAGCACTAAAAAATTCTCCAGGCGCTTCCAGCACATTGAACAACAGGTTAAAGCCTCCGGCCTGAATCTAAAAGACTGCGAACTGGCCGAATTGGATGTCTTGTGGAATCAGGCAAAACTGGCTTTAAACAAAAAGTAGATCGTAAAGGGCGACCGAGCCGGTCGCCCTACCCATCAATTAAAACTCTTCCCAGTCATCGCTAGCAACCGGTGTTGACTGCGGTTTCGGTTTGGCTGCCGCAGGACTTTTGCTTCTAGCCGGTGCAGTTTCTTTTCCTTGTGCTGAGTTTTGTCGAAGTAGCGGCGGCGCTGAACCAAAAGAACTACCTGCTTTAACTTGCACACCGGAAGACACACTGCCAGAGTTATTGCCATCCAATTTAAAGTGCGCCACCGTAACCGCCAAGGTTTGCGTTTGTTCTTCCAAAGATTCGGCAGCAGCTGCCGCTTGCTCTACCAACGCGGCATTTTGTTGGGTCACATCGTCCATCTGGCCGATGGCCTGATTGACCTGCTCAATGCCGGATGTTTGCTCCATTGAGGCGGCGCTGATCTCGGACATAATGGCAGTCACGCCGCGAATGGCGTTCACGATTTCTTCCATGGTTTTTCCGGCTTGGGCAACCAGTTTGGTACCGTCTTCAACCTTTTCTACCGAATCGCCAATCAGGCCTTTGATTTCCGCTGCTGCCGCAGCAGCGCGTTGCGCGAGATTGCGCACCTCAACGGCCACCACAGCAAAGCCCCGACCTTGTTCACCGGCACGAGCCGCTTCTACTGCCGCGTTGAGCGCAAGAATATTAGTTTGAAAAGCAATGCCGTCTATCACCGAGATGATGTCCACCACCTTGCGTGAAGATTCATTAATGCCTTCCATGGTCGATACCACCTGACCAACCACTTTGACACCCTGACCCGCGATGTTCGTTGCGCCGACGGCAAGCTCATTGGCGTGTTTGGCGTTTTGGCTATTGGCCTGCACGGTAGAAGTCAGCTCTTCCATGCTGGCGGCAGTTTCTTCCAGACTAGCCGCCTGCTCTTCGGTACGGTGCGACAGGTCATTGTTGCCTGCGGCAATTTCTTTTGCTGCGGTATTAATCGTCTCGGATGCTTCCTTGATTTGACTGACAATATCTTTCAGTTTTTCCACTGTGGAATTGGAGTCGTCTTTAAGCTGGCCGAAAGTCCCCGAATAGCTATTAGTGATGGTTTCGGTCAAGTCGCCACGGGACAGTGCACCAAGAACACGCACCACTTCATTCAGGCCGGTAGAACTGGTCTCCATGAGTTCATTAACGCCCTGCGCCAATTGCAGAAAGAAGCCTTCTTTATCCCCCTCGTTAATGCGCTGGTTGAAATCGCCTAATACAGCGCCACTGACCACTTTGGCGACTTCCTGCTCGATGGCCACTTCAGCGGTTCGATCCTTCCATTCCACCACCGAGCCGATACGCTGTCCCTGCTCGTTATTAATAGCATTGGTTATCAAATAAAAAGTACGTATTCCAATGTGAATCTCACTACGAAAAGTCGACCTTAAACTAGCCAGCAATTGTTTCTGGTGAGCAGGATTCTTGTGGAAAGCATCCATGTTTGCTCCCAATAATTTACTGGAATCAAACTTGGGTAAAGCCTTGCGTATGTCAGACTCGGCGTGTTGCATCATGGCGAGTACCGCCGGATTCATATAGATAATGTTACGCTCATTGTCAGCCACCATCACGTTAGACGTAATACCATCCAAAGCAATTTTGACGCGCAGGGATTCGTCATGCTCTTTGCGATCCTTGGTTATACGCGCCAGCAATTGTTGCTGCATGGTGCTCATAGAACGTAACAAATTTCCCAATTCATCCTTTTGCGAAATGTCGATACCGGAACTCAAATCGCCGTTTGCGATGGCGCTAGCCACCTGCTGTAGCGTGTTAATCGAACGTAAAATCCCCCTGCTGATAAAAAAGGTCAACACAACAGTCATCAGGACAGACAGAATGGTTAGCACGATGAAAAATATCGCCATGCGCTGCGCATCGTTCTTAAATTTATTCGCCGCATCAAGAAGGTCGCCGGAGAGTTTATTCTCAACTTCCTTGATCAGGTCAATTTTTTCGGTCACTGTTTTGAACCAGTATGCCGGATCAATACCCATTCCCGGTTCATTACCTTTATCCATGGCGATTTTCTTCATCCTGGCAACTTCATCGACGGCAGGCCCGGACACTTGAGCCTTGTAAAACTCCTTTTGGCTGTCCAGCGCGTAGCCAAAAAACATATCGGTATAGACATCCTGAGCGGAAAAGTTTTTCAGGAATCGGCTCTGTGTATCGGGCGTAAACTGGTCTGCGGCAAACACCGTAGTCAGCAAGGCGCGTTCCATGCCGGCACGTTCCTTGGCTTTAAGCAAACTGGAATAAGCTGAAGCCAGGCGTGAAATTTCGCTGTGACTACTGAGTATGGAAACCTGGGTAGGCACATCGAGTAGGGAGCTGATGGTTTTACTGTAATAAGCACTCGACTGCGTTCCCTCCATGCCGAGTGCGCTGATGATGCCACGCTTGGCGGTCAGCTCTCCCAGATTGCTCACCGCAGCACCCAGCAGGGTCTTCAGCCCGTCACTATAACTGCCGGCATTAAAGCTTTTAAGTGTCGTTTGAAGCATCTCAACGGCCTTATCGGTTTTCGTACGTTGCGCCGGTAATTCGGCGGCAAATTTGACGCCATTGCTGCCGATAAAAGAAGCGCTCATGCCTCGCTCTTTCTGCATTTCATGTACCAGGGCGCCGATTTTAACAGACACATCGACCAGCGATTCCAGCTTGACCATCTCTTTCGAGGTCGACAGCCTCTCAAGAACCCCCGTCCCGGCAAAATAAAGCAGGGCAAGCGCCGGGATGGCCGCCATCAGGATTAGTTTTGACCTTAGGCTCGACGTGAAAGTGATATTATTTGCCATGCTACATTCCTTGAGTAATGTTTCTAAAGTGTTTTGGAGCATCGTAGGATGGGCTAATCAACGTGCAGCCCATCAATCGCGAACGATGGGCTTCGTACCTCTGCCCATCCTAACGAAGCTAAACGATCTAGCCCCTGCAAAAAATTATAGCATCTAGCAGCCTAATCATTCAGCAATCGAATCGCCATCACATCACATCCGGCATAATGCAGGACGCTATTTGCCGTTGATCCCAACAATAGCGACAGGCCGTGCCGCCCATGGGAGCCGACAACGATTAAATCAACCTGCTCCCGCTCGGCAAGCTGGACTATCTCCTGCTTAGGCGCACCCCAAACCATCCAACGGTTGGCCTGAGCCGCACCCACCTGATCGGCAATTTGCATTAACTTGGCTTTCTCCGCTTCAAGCAGCTCATAGCCTGAATCTTTATCCAGCGGAATCACCGTTCCATAACCGGTATCCGGCATCGGAATATTATCCAGCACATGAATAACGCTCAATTTAGCCTGATATTTCTCGGCCAAATCCTTTGCCCTTTGGGCAACCGTATCGCCATGCCCGGAATAATCTACAGCCAGTAAAATGTGTTGATAAGCGCTCATTGTTTTTGCCTTATTTCAGATTCGTTTCGTCCACGAAAGACACGAAAAGCACGAAAAGTTCCGTAGGTTGGGTTAGGCGCGTCTTTTTGCGCCGTAACCCAACGGGTGCTGCGTGGGTTTGCCGGGTTACGCTACGCTAATCCGACCTACACTTTATGGTAAATATCAGCGCCTTCTTCAATAAACTGTTTGGATTTTTCATCCATACCCAGTTTTAACGCCTCTTCCTCTGCAATACCTTTTGTCTTCGCATAGTCGCGTACATCCTGACTGATTTTCATCGAGCAGAAATGCGGGCCGCACATCGAGCAAAAATGCGCGACTTTGGCAGAATCTTTAGGCAAGGTTTCATCATGAAATTCACGGGCTTTTTCAGGATCAAGGCCGATATTGAACTGGTCTTCCCAGCGGAATTCAAAACGCGCTTTGGACATAGCATTATCCCGCGCCTGTGCGCCGGGATGGCCTTTAGCCAGATCGGCTGCATGGGCGGCGATTTTGTAAGTCACGATACCTTCGCGAACATCCTGCTTATTCGGCAAGCCCAAATGCTCTTTTTGGGTGACGTAACAAAGCATGGCGCAACCGTACCAACCGATGTTAGCCGCACCAATCGCCGAGGTAATATGATCGTAACCGGGGGCAATATCAGTCGTCAACGGCCCTAAGGTATAGAAAGGCGCTTCGCCGCATTCTTCCAGCTGCTTATCCATGTTGACTTTAATCATATGCAATGGGACGTGACCTGGGCCTTCTATCATGGTTTGCACGTCGTGTTTCCAGGCGATTTTAGTCAGTTCACCCAGCGTTTCCAGTTCGCCAAATTGCGCGGCATCGTTGGCATCGTAAATTGAACCGGGACGCAGGCCGTCGCCTAATGAGAAAGCCACGTCATAGGCTTTCATGATTTCGCAGATTTCTTCAAAGTGTGTGTACAAAAAGCTCTCGGTGTGATGCGCCAGACACCATTTAGCCATGATGGAGCCGCCGCGCGAAACGATACCGGTCATGCGTTTTGCGGTTAACGGTACATGGTGCAACCGCACCCCGGCATGAATAGTAAAGTAATCCACGCCCTGCTCGGCTTGCTCGATCAAGGTGTCGCGGAAAATTTCCCAAGTCAGGTCTTCGGCTTTGCCGTTGACTTTTTCCAGCGCTTGGTAAATAGGCACAGTACCGATAGGCACGGGCGAGTTGCGTAAAATCCATTCACGGGTTTCATGGATGTTTTTACCGGTGGATAAATCCATGATGGTATCGCCGCCCCAACGAATGCCCCAGAGCATCTTTTCAACTTCTTCCTCGATAGAGGAGGTTACAGCCGAGTTGCCCAGATTGCCGTTGATTTTAACCAGAAAATTGCGGCCGATAATCATCGGCTCCAGTTCAGGATGATTGATGTTGCACGGAATAATCGCCCGGCCTCTGGCTACTTCATCACGGACAAACTCAGGAGTAATAGTATCCGGAATTGATGCGCCGAAAGAATCGCCGGGATGCTGGTCTTTCCACAAATGGCGCATTTCTTCCATTTTCTGGTTTTCACGAATGGCGATGTATTCCATCTCCGGCGTAATGATGCCCTGCCTAGCATAATGCATTTGCGACACGTTTTTTCCTGGCTTTGCTCTGCGCGGCTTACGGATATGCTCAAAACGCAGTTCAGCGGTCGCAGGATCTTCAAGACGCTGACGGCCGAAATCCGAACTGGGGCCGGACAATTCTTCGGTGTCGTTTCTTTCTGCGATCCAGGCCGAACGGATAGCGCCCAGACCTTTTTTCAAGTCAACTTCGACATTGGGATCGGTATAAACGCCCGAGGTATCGTAAACATAAAGCGGCGGATTTTTTTCTGCACCTTTTTCCGAGCCAAAATGCACAGGGGTATCGGATAAGGTGATTTTACGCATCGGAACTTGTATGTCGGGACGGCTGCCTTGAACATATATTTTTTCCGATGCGGGGTAGGAATCAATCTTTACGCTACTGGACTCAGCAGGCATAACTTTAAGAACAGCGCTCATGTTTATCTCCAACAACAAAACAACAAGGCGCAGGGAAGTCTGGGCTTTCCTACGCCGGTATTAACCGGGGTCAGGTTCAAAGGGTTTTTCTCAGCCTCCCCGTCCCATGCAATACATGGAAAAGATAAGCACCCCTAGCCTTTACGGATGTCTGACTAAGTTAAAGGATAATGCAGCAGATTGCAAGCTTAGACCTCATCGCCGACACAATAAACACCTTATAAAACAGATGGTTTTGACAAACCAGCTCCTTTATAAAGCCTTATTTAAAGTCAGCGTCAGCCCATCGCCTGCCATTAAAATAAATTATCCGCTCATTTTGAATCATGATGAATTACGCAAAATTCAACACTCTTGGGCCCGCGCTTATCTCAGAAGCCTCCGGCTTATATCAAACAAGGTAAACGATCACTCAATAGATATTGCGCAAGCGTATCATCGTCATTCCGGCAGGGATTGCCGGAATCCAGAGCACAGGGATGTGAACGGTTGTGAACTACATAATTCCCCGTAGCAAGACTTGTGTCCAGCTTTGATATTGCCATCCATGGCTTCTGGATCCCGGCAATCCCTGCCGGGATGACGCGTTGTATAGATACCTATGCACTTCAAAGGATAGGTACGGGGAATAATCTTCTAAAAAACCGCTCTTTTAATCACATCCTATCCGCACTGTAAAAATGATTTTTTTCATCAGCAATGTT